>JAQUTB010000008.1 GCA_028709985.1 Dethiosulfovibrio sp. | reverse complement strand
AAGGTCTGAAAAGAGAAGCCCCTTTCCGGCTCAAACCTCTCGATAGCGTCCAAAAGCCCCATTATGCAGAAACTGACCAGATCCTCGTAATCCATTCCGGAGGGCGGCGTGACGGTCATTCTAGCGACCACGTACTTCACCAACTGAAGATAGCGACGAACTATTGACTCCTTGCCATCTGGGTCAGGATCGGACTTATACCTTTGCCACAGAAGATCGTCCTCTTTCGAAGGCATAGATGTCTCCCTCCCCGGCGTAGATCAGATACCCTGCTTTCCTGTGCCAAGAGTCTTTACCACCAGAATCCAGTCTTCTGTGGAGAACTCAACGCTCCTGCCTCTATTGCCCCCCGTATCGGAGGCGACAAGCTTTATGCCGCTTTGTTTCAGACGCTTCTCCGTTTCCTCGGCGTTTCTAGCCCCTACGGCCAGAAAACCGGACTTAGATCCGGGGACGTTGAACATCTGAGAGCCACCGGCCATCTTGGCTTTAAACTTCTCCCGCTTGGCCCCGGCCTTCACAAGCATGTCGATAAGGGTAGGAACCGCCGTATCAGCGAACTTTCCCGGCTTGGTGTTGTCCTTACCGCCACGGCTCTCTGGCAACATTATGTGAGCCATGGCCGCAAGCTTCGTAGACTCATCATATATAACCAGTCCAATGCAGGAACCTAACCCCAGAGACACCATTTTACCAGGATGCTTGACCAATACGATATCGGCCATTCCAACGTGCTGCGCTTTCTCCATCAAAGCACCCCCAGTTTAGACAGGAGCGTCTCGAGCGCTCCTGGATCGGGGACCATCATGAGATTGCCCTTCAGATCCGAACCGTCCTGCTCCAGCTGAAGGGTGGTGTTGACCAACAGGGCCAACTCTCCTGACTGGGCGAAGATGGAGGCCACAAACTCCAGTATAGCCCCCAGCATATCGTGGGCTACCCCTGGGACCGAGATGGAAAGGGAGTCCGATCCTATCATCCTGCTGACAGCGTTGAGAAAGGAGCTCAACACTATATTGCCTAATTCGCCTAGCGCACTGTCTCTCATCTCGGGTGGAAACTCTCTGCCGTCGGTGTTCATCCTCGCGACGAACATGGCGTCGACAAGCCCCTGTGCGGCATCCTCATCCTGTATAAAGATTAGGTTACACGGAAAAGCCCCTTCTGCATGGGTGTATATCGCGGCAACGAAATCCTCCTCTGGACCAAAACGCTCCGAGATATCGTAAATGGAGACCAACTCCACATTTGGGACCCCCATGTCGACGGGCTTGCCTAACATCTCGGACAGAGCGGTAGCGGCGTTACCGGCACCTATATTGACTACCTCTCTGATAGCATCGAGATGGATAGGGTTAAATTCAGAATACTCCATTATAACCATCTACTCCTAAACTCTGACGTGAAGGGACCCTACATCGAGGATAAGGGCCACGTTGCCGTCCCCCAAAATGGTGGCACCAGCGATGCCCTTTATCTTGGAGAGAATCCTGCCCAGCGACTTGATGACTATCTCCTGCTGGCCGACGAGCGCATCGACGATGAAACCAATTTTGTTCCTGCCTACCCTTACGACCACCACGGGATATTCGTGTCTATCCTCGTCTTCCTGGGGGGTATCAAGCGTGACCGCCAGGTCCCCTAGGGAGAGAACCTCTCCTCGAAGCAAAGTCACAGGTTTTCCATGCATTCTCTTGAGATCCTCTTTTCTGACCAGGATCGTCTCATCGACGTTCTCAAGTGGAATGGCGTAGGTCTCCTCTCCGACCTTGACCAAAAGGGCAAGAACTATAGCAAGGGTCAAAGGCAACCTGATATAGACGCTGGTTCCCTCTCCGACCTTGGACCTAGCCTCAAACTGGCCACCTAAGGACTCGACCTTTCGTTTGACCGCGTCCATTCCGACCCCTCTGCCGGAAAGATCGGTGACCTCTTTAGCCATGCTGAACCCGGGAAGAAACACGTATTGAATGATCTCCTCGTCGGACATCTCAGCCAGGGCCTCTTTGGTCACAAGCCCTCTCTCTATGGCTTTCTGGCCTACCGCGACGGGATCGATACCTTTACCGTCGTCGGAGACCTCGATTATGACGCTGCTGCCCTCCTGATACGCCGCTATCTTTATCGTCCCCTTGGTTGGTTTTCCGGCTGCCTTCCTGACCTCAGGGGTCTCTATGCCGTGATCCACTGAGTTTCTTATCAGATGGACCATCGGGTCTCCGATCTCGTCTATGACGGTCCTGTCAAGCTCCGTCTCCTGCCCTTCGATCACGAGTTCCACGTCCTTGCCCAGAGTCTTGGAGATATCCCTTATGAGCCTTGGGAAACGGTCGAAGATGAAGGACACCGGAACCATCCTGAGTTTTGTGACCAGTTCCTGGATATCGCCGGAGATCCGCCCCAGCTGGGATAGAGGCTCGTCGAACTCCCTGAGGCTGGACTCCATGACCAACCGCTCTATCCTGGCCTTGCCAATAACCAGCTCTCCGACCAAGTTCATCAGGCTGTCCAGTCTACCGATATCGACCCTGACCGTCTGACTGCCTTTTTTAGGCTTAGCCTTTGGGGCTCCTTTAGCAGTATCCTGAGCGGATGAGGACGCCTTAGTTGGGATAGGCTCTACCTTTGGGACGTCTTCATCCTCGTTGAGCTCTTCCTCGTAGCCGGAGGAGCTGAACTCGAGGGTTTTTATCTCCGCTCCCACGACCTCGCTCACTCCCATAACAGCGTTACGAACCGCGTCGACATCGTCTTTGGTGCCAAGGTAAAGCCTGAAGGAATGGTCGAAAGCGTCCTTTTCAAGATCCTCCACGGATGGGTCGGACTTTATGATCTCGCCGATCTCCTCTAGACGGCTGATAACCATGTAGGCCCTGGCAGCCTTTAAGAGGCACTCACTGTCCAGTGTCACGGTAACCTCGTGGACCATCATCCCCATTTTGCTTGCCTCTTCTATCCATTCCTTTTCCTGAGGTGAGAGCTCCTCCGGCTTCAACCCCTGCTCTTTTTGGGGGCCTTTTGCGGCAGGCTTGACGTCCTCCTCCCTGAGCTGGGAGACCAACTTGGAAATGTCCGTATCCTGATCCGTTCCGCCATCCCTTATGGCGTCAACCATGGTCTGCATCAGATCAAGGCTCTGGAAGAGGTGATCGAGGTCGTCGTCGGTCAGGTCGACCTCTCCGCTTCTGACCTTCGAGAAACGGTCCTCTAGGGCATGGGTAAGCTCGGCCATGTGGTGGAATCCCATCGTCGCCGACATCCCCTTAAGGGTGTGAGCGGTTCTAAAAATCTCGTCTACAGTCTCCCGATTCTGCCGATTTTGCTCCACGGCAAGGATCAGGTCGTTAAGCTGCTGGAGGTTATCGGTCGCCTCATCCAGGTAGGCTCCCAGGTACTGGCTCATATCGGTAGACATGTCTTATCCATCCCCTCTATCGTTTTTCTCTCACAAAGCGATTCAGAGCTCCGGCTATATCGTGCAGGGGCAGCTGTTCGTTTATGACCCCTGCCTCCATAGCGGATCGTGGCATACCATAAACGACACAGGTCTCCGGAGCTTCGCCGAAAACGTAGGCTCCCTTGGACGACAATTCCTGAGCCCCATCGGTCCCATCCCTGCCCATTCCGGTGAGGATAACCGCTACAGCATCCCCCCCGAGTACATCAGCTACGCTGGAGAAAAGCACGTTGGCTGATGGCTTTACGGATAACACCGGTGGAGCGTCTGAGAGACCTATGGACATATCGCTAGGTCCTCCCTTTATAACCATATGATAACCGCCAGGAGCTATAATCGCCAACCCCGGTCTGAGGCGAGTTCCCTCCGCCCCCTCCACCACGTCCAGGGCACAGAGGTCATCCAGCCTGGAGGCGAAGGACGACGTGAAACCTCTCGGCATGTGTTGAGCTATCACTATGGGCAGGGGAAAGTCCCGCGGAAGCTCGGTCAGCATCCTCTGAAGAGCTTGAGGTCCTCCTGTAGAGGAGGCGATACACACAATTTTAGGTCGAACTCCCGGAACAGGAGGCTTTATTATCCCCTTAGGGGCAGAGAATTTCTGTTGCTCGATCGCCCTTGGGCTGGATGGAAACGGTCTACCGGGCAATGTAGATCTCGCATAAGCCGCAGCCAAGACCTTCTGTCTCAACTCGTCACCAACCTCCCTCATGTTCAGAGATATCGTCCCAGAAGGCTTGGCCACAAAATCGACCGCCCCCATAGCAAGGGCCTGCATGGTTATGGTGGCCCCGCTTTGGGTAAGACTACTCACCATTATAACGGGAGTTGGGAATCTCTCCATGATCTCCCGTAACGTGTCAATACCGTTTTTTCTGGGCATCTCCACGTCCAGGGTTATTACGTCAGGACGGAGCTTTTCCGTCTTCTCTAGACCGTCGATACCATCTCTGGCCCTAGCGATAACCGATATGCCTGGAACTTCATCGAGGATATCCCCGATGACCTTTCTCATGAAAGAGGAGTCATCTATAACCAGCACCTTGATTTCCCTCATCGCCCCACCACCTATCCTCATCGCCTTTCGCCCCGGGATGACAGCTCCTGATGTCGCACAAAACGACCTAAGGCCTTCTCCACCACGCTGGGAAGTAACTCAAATGCCAATCCGAGGTCGGTGTTTTCGGTCTCATCCACAAACCTAGCCATGGCGACCTTGCAGGGGATGTAATATCCGCAGTTCTCCACCGACACGCGGAGAATTGCCCTGGAAATCCCGTCAAAGGCGGCCCCCTGCCTACCGGGGATGGAGACGCGAACTCCGCCGAGACTGATATCGGTTATGGTGCTGTGGAGCCACCCCACATTTCCCAGTCTTGGAGGCTCCAACAATGGAGCGACCTTGCCGTCCAGCAGACAGGAAACTCTCACGAACTGACGCCTCTGGATCTTATCTATCTCGCCAACTATCTGAAGGACGAGGAGTACTACCGATCCCTCTCTTACGGTCCCAAGCACCGACCCAACGGCGCGATAGACCGAGCCCTCGGTCTTGACCGACAGGATAACCTCAACCCCCTTGTAGAGAGGCAGAAGCCCCCCTCCCAGGAAGGGATGTCCCAACTTCCACACCGATCCCTCTACATTCTCCAGTCTCGACGGATATTCGCCCTTGTAAAGCCCGGAGTGAATGGAGATGTCCGTCTTGGAACCAATGATCTGCGGGTTTGACTCTAGCAATTTGGAGGCCTCCATAGCCTACCCCCTCTCTACTTTCATCCCAAGGCGTCGGGAAAGCTTGAAAAAAAGCGATTTCACCCCTTTTCCGGCCCCAGGGATCCTTTCCTCCGATTCTAGCAGGTCCATTGCGATCATACGTATACACTCGGACGCTGCAGATCTCGGGAACAGGCGAAGAAGAGGTTTTCTAGCTCTGACCGCCTCGGTTAGTTTGGGATCTAAAAGGACATACCCAGCGTAACCCAGGTCCATGCGCAAAAATTGACTGGCTGCAAACCTCATACGGTCGGATACGAGCTTGGCCTCATCCTGTGATACAGCCATGTTTACAAGGACCTTTACGTCCAGCTTGCCCATAGCGCTGAAGACCAGCGATTTCAGAAGACCGTAGGCGTCCCTTATAGAGGTCGGCTCAGGAGTGGTGACCAAGATCACCGTATCGACGGCCAGAGCGAAAGAGACCATGTTTTTGTGTATTCCAGCCCCAGTATCAACTATTATTATATCAGCCATAGCATCCAGATCGGCCAATTTGTCGATGAGGGCGGACTGGGAATTATCGTCCAAGTTTGCAAGCTCCTCGACGCCAGCCCCACCTGGCACCAGAAACACCTGATCTCCAACAGAGCAGATCACGTCTTTGAGGTCCTTCTCTCCCCTGACAAGATGGATAAGGTTATACTCAGGCTGAACTCCAAGAAGTATATCGACGTTGGCCAGTCCTAGATCCCCGTCCAGCAGGGCAACTTTGACGTCCTGCTGCCCCATAGCCAGAGCCAGGTTTACCGATAGGTTGCTCTTGCCGACTCCGCCCTTGCCTCCTACCACGGCTATGGATCTTATAGATCTGGATATTTTAGAGGACGGCTGGACCACCACCGAGGCCATCATGCGCCGTAGCTCCGCAGCCTGATCCACCGCACCTGATTTTATGTCAGCCAAGGTCCTCACCGCCCAACGCCATATTGACAAGTTTATCGGCGGACGCGACCTCTATATCGTTGGGAACGTTTTGCCCGAAGGTGAAAAAAGAGATAGGGATATCGAAGTTAAGGGCTACCTCCAACACAGGTCCCAGGCTAAGGGTCTCGTCTATCTTGGTGAATATCAAGTTTGAGACAGGAACTGTTCCCATCCGACTTATCACGTCTATCATGTCCCTGAATTTGGAGCTAGCGGAAACGACCAAATGGACGCAGTTGGGCTCAAAGGCATCGTAAAGCTCGCGGACTTCGTCGATTCGCCTTTTATCCCTCTGGCTCCTGCCAGCGGTGTCGAGGAGGATAAGATCCGAATCGGGCTTTTTTCTTATCTTCAAAAGATCTTTGGGGTCGAAGATTACCTCCACTGGAACACCTAAGATCTTGGCGTAGGTTCTGAGCTGCTCCACCGCCGCTATTCTGTAGGTATCGGACGTAGCGAGAGCGACCTTTCTGTCCTCCCAAAGAGAGCTGATCGCAGCCAGCTTGGCTATGGTAGTTGTTTTTCCAACCCCAGTGGGGCCGATAAACATGGCCCTAGGTCCACCGAGGGCCTCCAGGTTGTCGCGATAGGGAGCCCTCACCTTTGAGGAAACCCAGCTAAAAAAGCTGCTCTCGTCCCAGGGACCGTCGTAGTCGTCTAGAAAGCTATCCACGAAAGACTCGGTCATGTCTGCTGCGACCATAAGATCGCGAAATCTAGAGCGCCCTTCCTCGTCGACATCACCAACCTGTTCCCTAACCTCTACATTGGAGGGAGGCTCAACTCCGTCCAGTTTTTTAAGGACCATAGCCAGGGTCTGCTGTATCCTTTGAACGTCCTGGGCCAGGTCATCATCCGGAGCAGCCTGTTTTTTAGCCACTGAGGACTCCCCGTAAGCCAGAGCTACCTGACGGGCCTGGATGGGCTTTCCTGCCACCAAACGACCTTGGAGCTCCACCCTATCATCAAGCCCATCCAGCAACGGCTGCGGCGGGTCAACCCTTTTAGGTTGCTCCGAGGTAGGAGCCTTAGTCTCCAAGAGCTGTTGAAAGGCTCGAACCCTCTGGGCCAGATCGTCCCCAATAGGGGCTTCCTCTCTCAGTCGATCCTCCTCCAACAATCCAGCGGTGACGACCAGAGCGGGCTTGCCAAAAAGCCCCATAAATCCCCCTTTGTTGACTGGGCGGGTGGACAGGACCACGGCGTCCCTGCCAAGCCGATCCGAGGCTATTCTGATAGCCTCGGCGTCGTCTCTGGCCTCAAAGGTGATTTTTTGGATAACCCTCATCGTCTACTCCACCATCCCTAAAGACTGAATATCTATGCCTTGACTTATTTCATTATAGGATACCACGAAAAGAGCGGGCAGGGATGCCTCAAGAATTCGTCTGACCACCAGACGGACATCGGGACTTACCAAAAGTATGGGATTGTGCCCTTGGATCATTATCTCCTCGGCCTTGGCGGATACCGCTGAGACAAGCCTGGAGATCTCCCTTGAATCCATGTTCAATCTCCAACCCTTGACCAAGTCGCCCTCTAGAGCATCCCTAACCCTCTGCTCCCAGGCAGGGGAAAGGGTGGAGACGGTTATAACCTCGTCCTCCTTTAGGCGGATGGATATTATCCTGGCCAGACTCTCCCTCACCCTTTCGGTCAGATAATCGACGGAGGTAGAGAGTCTTCCGTAATCCGCCAAGGTCTCGAATATGGAGACCAGATCCCTTATGGGGATATGCTCCGATACCAGGTTTTGGAGGACTTTTTGGATATCTCCCAGTCCCACAACTCCGAGCATCTCCTCGACCACTGCGGAGTTGCTCTCCTTGACCATATCTGTGAGTTTCTGTATTTCCTGTCTAGTTATGAGGTCCGCTCCATGGGCCTTGATCACCTCGGAAAGATGGGTGGCCAGCACCGACGGGGCGTCTACCACTGTGTAGCCTCCGGCCTCGGCCCTGTCCCTGAGCTCAGGGGATATCCAGAGAGCGGGAAGTCCGAAAGATGGCTCTTTCGTGGGAACCCCTACGACTTCATCCACGACGTTGCCGGTGTCCATAGCCAGGTAGTGCTCCGGCATAAGCTCACCCTGACCGACCAAAGCTCCCTTCACTCGAATCAGATATTCGGAGGGCTTAAGCTGGATGTTGTCCCTGATCCTTATGGACGGTACAACTAGCCCCATATCCATCGCCATCTGCTTTCTGATGGTGCTTATACGGTCGAGCATGTCCCCGCCTTGACCTGGATCAACAAGAGGGATAACGCCGTAGCCGATCTCCATTTCCATCGGGTCGACAGCTAGAAGTTTCATCACATCGTCAGGGGATGCCGGTGGCCTGACAGGCTCCGCGCCCTCTCCAGGGCTTCCAGGGGAACCAGCCCCTCTGCCATCTCCGTCCCTAGTCTGAGCCTCCTGTGAAACTGCCTCTCTATAAACACCGTATGCCATCATACCGAGAAAAATCCCCAAGACCATAAAGGGGATAGTCGGCAACCCCGGCACCATGGCAAAACCGAACAGCAGAGCGGTCCCTATCATCAGAGGTCTGGGATATCTGATGAAGGAGGAGAGCACGTCCTGCCCCAGGTTGGAATCGCCAGCAGCTCTCGTTACGATGATACCGGTGGCTGTGGAGAAGAGCAAAGCCGGTATCTGGGAAACCAGCCCGTCCCCTACGGTGAGAAGGCTGTACACACCAGCGGCATCAGCCATGGTCATACCACGCTGAAAAACGCCTATGGACAGACCACCGATTATGTTTATCACGGTTATGATAAGCCCAGCTACGGCATCTCCCTTGACGAACTTGGAGGCTCCGTCCATGGACCCGTAAAAATCGGCCTCCCTCTGTATATCCCTCCTTCGCTCCTTCGCCCCTAGCTCGTCTATAAGACCGGCGTTGAGGTCGGCGTCAATGGCCATCTGCTTGCCCGGCATGGCGTCCAGAGTGAACCTAGCGGCGACCTCAGCGACCCTTTCAGCACCCTTGGTTATAACCAGAAACTGTATGATAACCAGGATAAGGAACACCACCGCCCCGACAACGTAGTTTCCTCCGACGACGAAATTCCCAAAAGAACTTATGATATTCCCAGCGTCCCCTTTGAGGAGTATCAACCTCGTGGTGGAGACGTTAAGGGCCAGTCGAAAAAGGGTCACTATAAGGAGAATTGAGGGGAAGGACGATATCTCCAGGGCACGGTTGACGTAAAACGTGACCAAGAGCACCACTACGCCAAGGGTGATGTTCAAAGTCAGCAACATATCCAGTAGCCAAGTCGGCAGGGGGATGATCATCATGACGACCACCAGTATCATCAAAACAGCGATGCCGACGTCTGAGAACCTCATCATACTCTTTACCGCTGAGGTATTAGCCCTTTCCTCTGCCATTTGAACCTTCCCTTCTCAATCGCGAATCAGGACCTATTTGCCCCTGCCTTTACCCCTCAAGCCGTACACGAAAGCAAGCACTTCCGCTACTCCCTTGTACAGCCTTTCAGGTATAGCCTCTCCAACGTCCACCACTTCGTAAAGGGCCCACGCCAAGGGCTTATTCTCAACTATGGGTATTTTATGCTCCTGCGCTATATCCCTTATCTTCTCGGCCACCCTGTCCTTTCCCTTAGCCAGGACCACAGGGGCCTCCATTTTTCCCTTTTCGTACTTTATGGCGATCGCCAAGGTTGTGGGGTTGGTTATGACCACGTCGGCCTTAGGCACGTCGGCCATCATCCGTTTTTGCGCCATTTCCCTCTGTTTTTGGCGAATTTTTTGCTTTATCTGGGGGTCTCCCTCCATCTGCTTGTACTCTTCCTTGATCTCCTGCTTGCTCATGCGTATGTTCTTCTCGAACTCCCACTTTTGATAGCTCCAATCGAACAAAGCGATGACCAGAAGAAGCAAAGTCATCTTAAAGCTCAGCATCCAAATTTTCCAAAGAAGAAGGGGCACTGCGTCCCCTAGAGGATAGCGGATATATGCGACCATCTCCTCCAGATCCCCGGTCAGCGCGGAGTACAACATCACCGCCAGTATAAGGGCCTTGAGCAAGCCCTTAAGCATCTCAACCAGAGATCTCAGGGAAACTATCTTTTTGAGCCCTGAAATTGGGTTAAAACGGTCCATTTTAGGAATCAGCGGTTTGGAGGAGATGAAAAAACCGACCTGTACAACGGATATAAAAAAAGCCGCTAAAAAGCAGGCTAGGGCTAGTGGAAAGAGGTATACGGCATAAACCTCTATGGACTTGACGGATATAACGTTAAACCAGCCATCCTGCCATAGAGCTTTGTCTCCCATGAAAAAGACAAGCTCCTTGGTAAAGGAGGATAATCCATCGAAGATCCAACCCCCGAAGAGCAATAACATCAAAAGCCCAGATATTATCACGACTCCAGCACCCAGATCCTGGCTCTTGGCGACACGACCTTCCTCCCTCTCTTTTTGCCTCTTTCTGGGAGTAGCTGGCTCGGTCTTCTCCTGGGCAAAAAATTGAAGCCCTAAAGCCTCTATCATCGCCAGGCACCCAGCCCCATCAGGGCCAGTCTCAGAAAAGGCTCTATACTGTCGTGAAGTATATCCACTATAGGAGGTAGGAGGACCATAAGGAGAAACAGCCCCAGGCCTATCTTTATCGGCAGGCCCAGGATAAAGACGTTCATCTGGGGAACGGTCCTGGCCAAGAAGCCAAGCCCTATGTCGGCGAGAAGCAGGGCCCCATAAAACGGTATAGAGACCATAAAAGCCATCGAGAAAAGGTCGCCAGCCCATTTCGCCAGCCCCATATCACCTGAAGGAGTAAGTCCCATTCCTCCGAGGGGGAGGAGACGAAAGCTCTCCGTGGCGGCTTTGACCAAAAGCATATGGCCGTTCCAGTAAAGGAAAAACCAAAGTCCTACGAGAAGTTGAAACTGGCCCACAATTGACTCCTCGTCCTGGGAGATGGGGTCCAACACGCTCACCATAGCGAGTCCCATGCTCGTGCCTATCATTCGCCCTGAAACCTGGAGGACGTAGAAAGGACAGGCAGAGACGAACCCTATAAACGATCCTGCCAAAAGCTCCCTGACTCCAGCAAGAAACAGAGGTAACAGACCAGAAAACAGGGCCTCTGGTACATATCCCCCTAAGCCGGGCATAACGATCATAGAGAGAAAAGCCGAGAGCCAAAACACGAAGGGGACCGGGAAGGAGGCCCCGACCAGTGCAGGAGCCACGTACAGCAGCCCCAAAAATCTCAGGGATACCAGCAGATAAAGGGGAATCTGCCCTGTAAGGGCGTCCATCGTCATCAGCGGACAAACCTATGGAGCTGCCCCAGAAGGTCTATAGTCAGCTGGTTAACGATGCCAAACATCCATGGGCCAGCGACCAAGAGAGCTCCCATTATGGCAACTATCTTGGGCACAAATGAGAGTGTTTGCTCCTGGATGGAAGTCGCGGTCTGCAGTATACCTATTATCAATCCGACCACCATAGCGACCAGCAGGACAGGCAGGGAGGCCAAAAGAGAGACCTTCATGGACTCTATCAGCATATCGCTGACGCTCAGCACCTCCATAGGGACACCTCCTCACATAACAACGGAAACTCTTTACTAAACTCACTATAACCAAATTCCAACCGTCGGCCATGACAAAAAGAAGCACTTTAAAAGGAAGCGAAATCATCATGGGCGGCAACATAATCATTCCCATGCTCATCAGAACGCTGGATATTATCATATCCACCACTATGAAGGGGACGAATATCACTATGCCCATCTGGAAGGCGGACTTCATCTCGCTCAGCATAAAAGCGGGCAACAGAACCTTCAGCGGAACCTGATCAGCGTTCTCAGGCCTAGGGATATCCGCCATGGAGACCATAAGAGACAGCTCTTCCTGCCTGGTCTGGCTTAACATGAAGGTCCTTATGGGAGCGGACGAAAGCTCCCATGCCTGGGCCGCCCCGATCTTTCCAGCCATATAGGGAGCAAGTCCCTCCTGATAAACCTTATCCCACGTAGGAGACATTATGTACAGCGATAGAAAAAGGGCCAGAGTTACTATAACCTGGTTTGGAGGGGTCTGTTGAAGACCCAAGGCCCTTCTGACGAAGCCCAAAACGACTATTATCCTCGTAAAACAAGTGACCATTAGCAGTATGGCAGGAGCCACACTGAGGACCGTGAGAAGGGCGACTATATGGATCGTGTTTGACACGTCCTGAGGGGACGAAGCTCCCTCAACCGCTATCTTAATGGCCGGGATCGGAGGGATAGGCGGCTGAGGTGCTGCTGTGACCTCAGGGCACAGGGCCAACAGTAACAAAAAAGCTAGACAGCTAATCGGGATTATCTTTTTTATCGAAAACACCATGTAGGCTCTCCCATTGCTCGGCCGGATAGCGACCTAAGACCGAAAATCCCCCTTTTGTCTCACCGATGAGGATTATCTCAGAACAAAACCTGACAACATAAATAACGCCTCTGCCCAGGGACAGAGACGTCAGAACCTCAAGGCCGGAGCCGGAAGCCCTGCGGAACCTTGGCCCCCACCGGACGAGGAGAGTGCCCGCAACTCCCAGCAGAGCCACGGCTATAAAAACCTTTGTCAGATACGTCTCCAAAGGCACAGGGGACTGGGCAAAAGCCCTCTCTCCAATCGACATGAAGAGAAAGCAAACCATCAGTCCCGAGGAGAAAGGCCCCCTTAGCAAGGGTATCGGCTACCCTAAAACCTTGGATAGAGCGTCGACGACCCTGTCGGGCTGGAAGGGCTTAACGATAAAGTCCTTAGCTCCAGCCTGGATTGCCTCTATAACCATAGACCGCTGTCCCATGGCACTGACCATGACGATACGACACCCAGGGTTGACCGCCTTTATGGCCTTTACGGCGTCTATGCCGTTCATCTCCGGCATGGTTATATCCATAGTGACGATATCCGGGTTGAGTTCCTTATACATGTTGACCGCAACCTGTCCGTTCTCCGCCTCTCCAACAACCTCAAAACCGTTCTTAGAGAGAATATCCTTGAGCATCATCCTCATAAAAGCAGCATCGTCGACGATAAGGACTGTAGCCATTTTGTCCCTCCTGTTCGTATTTATAGGGGCCCCGCAAGGTATCAGGATCCGATAGAATTGATCCTGTCGCCCATATTTAGAATCTCCGTAACCCGCACTCCGAAGTTCTCGTCTATGACGACAACCTCTCCTTTAGCGATAAGCTTTCCGTTGACCAGCACGTCCACAGGCTCCCCTGCCATCTTGTCCAATTCTATCACGGAACCAGGGGCAAATGACAACACCTCTCCGACGGTTTTTCTGGTCCTGCCCAATTCGACGGTAACCCTTACGGGGATATCAACTATCAGGCCTATGTTGGAGGGCTCCTGCTGTCCTCCTGATGGGACTATAGGGGCAAATTCAGCGGGTCTGACGTCCACCTGAGGTTGAGGCGGAGGCGAAGGCGCGCTGTAGCCAGCGGTGGGCTGGGGAGCCCTGGCCTGAGGCTGTCCTCCACTGGAGGCGGACACCGCCTGTTGCTTAGGTGGTGCAGGCGGAGGAGCCACCGGCTCTGGATCGCCTATCAGAGCATCGGCGAACACCGCGGCAGAATCGGACGGAACACATACAATGGCTTTGAAGGGCGAAAGCCCCTGTATTTCCACATCCATAACGGCTCGCCACACAGAGATAGACTCTCCTTTGGAAGGGAAGGGCAACCACTCTCCTTCCACCATCTTGGCAGAAGGGTTGCTTGGCATAGCCTTGCGACCTTTGAGAGCTCCGCTGAGGGACGTCATGGCGGCCCCTACCACCTGACTCAGGCCCTCTTGGGCGGCGTTGACGAAAAGCTCGTTGGCCTCCTCAGGGAGATCTTTTCCCTCACCGCCCATCATCAGATCGGCGAGCATCAAAACCCCAAGCTCCGGCATCACCATAGCGACGGGAGCGTTATCAAACCCATCGCAGTCCACGGAAAACAGAAGGTTTTTGCCATCAGTTTCCGATTTAGCCAGGTCTTCTTGCGGAATTTCACCAGCTTCAGAGACGGTTACATCCACGTCCCTACCGGCCAGCATCCCGACCACGCCTGAAACGGCGTCATTGAACATCTTTCCCATGCCGTCTAAAGAATCTAACTGAGGCTGAGTCAGAGGAGTCGATGCCTCCCCTCCCCCAATACTGCCACCTAAAGTACCCTCAAGTAACGCATTTATCTCGTCCTGACTGAGCAGATCATCAGCCATGGCCTATCCCTCCTCGTACTCTTCCAGCGAGCCATCCCAGGCCACATCGAGGACCTCAGCGGAATAGCGCCCATCCACCGTGCCAGGCCGTCCCGTAAATTTGACCCTGCTTCCGACCCTGATCTTGACTGGATCGTCCGTAGCTACGTCCAGTCGAATCACGTCCCCAACCTGAAGCCTTATTATATCCGACAAAGACAGAACCGTATCCCCCAACTCCAGGCTCATAGGAACCTTAACCTTTCCCATGCTGGCGGCAAGGAAGGACCTGCTATCTTGTTCTTTGTTCCTTCCCGTAGAGGCAAACCAGATCTGAGAGCTCAGTTTGTCCATAACAGGCTCCATGACGAAATAGGGGATACAAAGGCTGACCATCCCCTCTACGTCGCCTACAGAGACCTTTAACGTGACAAGCAACACCATGTCCGTACCGGGGCATATCTGGACAAAAAAGGGATTGCTCTCCATGCTCTCAAAACGAAACCTCACGTCCACCACGGTGCTCCAGCTGTCCTCCAGG
>JAQUTB010000273.1 GCA_028709985.1 Dethiosulfovibrio sp. | reverse complement strand
TCATTTGCTCCACTTTGAAAACCCTGAGGCCGATCTAAAATCCCCTGGAACTTCGTATAGAGCTGTAGGCTGACTGGATATCCTGAAACTTATCGGAGGCAAGCTTGACGAACTCGTCGTCAAGGCTCATCCCTACGAACCTGTCAGGGTGGTACTTCGCTATAAGCTCACGATATTTTTTCTTTATCTCCTCGTTTGAGCTGGACCTAGAACATCCCAACACCTCGTAGGGATCGGTGCTCCTTTCGGAGGAGCCTCCGTAACTTTGCTGGCGATTGGAGCTACCAGCGCTATGGCTGGAGCCATCTCGTCCTCTCGACTGCTGATACTGATATACGGCTATAAAGTTTTTAAGCAGCTTTCCCACCAAGAAGAAAAACATCAGAGGGATAGCCCCCCGAAGGAGCCGGAGGATCAGGGACATCCCTCACTCAACCCTCTCTAAAATCAGTTTAGGCGGTTCGGCCCTATCGCCTATAGTCCAACTCTTATCAAGGTATGCCTTGGCTGAATCCACGGAGGATGGATCGTCGGAGTACGCCCTCATAAGGGTGTCTCCATTCTCGACACGGTCCCCTATCTTTACCATCACCTCTAGGGCCGCACCTGGGTCGATCGAGTCCTCTTTTTTGCTTCTACCTCCACCAAGACGACGGATACCCTCCCCGATAGACCTTGTGTCAACGGAGGATACAAAACCGTCGGTCCCTGATATCACCCCGTACACCAATGGGCTTGGCCTCAGATACTTGGACGGATTGGACGCGATGTCCTCTGGGCCTCCCTGCTTAACGACAAGTTCTCTGAATTTTCTGAGGGCCAGCCCTTTTTCCAGTGAGGATTTTGCCATAGAGGCCCCCTCCTCTGGGCTTGAGACCAGTCCTCCCTGAAGAAGCATCTCTCCAGCGAGGGCCACGCAGAGCTCGGTAGTATCCTCTGGGCCTCTGTTTTGAAGGACCTCTATGGACTCAAACACCTCCATGGCGTTGCCTATCCACCTGCCTAGGGGCTCCTCCATGGACGTCAAGAGAGCCGAGCTGGGATATCCCATCTTATTCGAGAGCTTTACCAGAGAAAGGGCCAGCTCCCTGGCGTCTTCTATGCGGTTCATAAAAGCGCCTGATCCATATTTGACGTCGAAGACGAAGCTGTTGGCCCCCCCAGCTATCTTCTTGCTGACGATGCTGGAGCATATCAGGGGAAGGGACGGGACTGTGGCCGTTACGTCTCTAAGTTCATAGAAAAACGCCTCAGCAGGGGCCAGGTCGGGCGAATGGCCAGCCACGGCGCAGCCGATTTCGTTTACCTGTCGTTCGAATTCAGACAGGGAGATATCGACCTTGAAGCCAGGAATGGACTCAAGCTTGTCCACAGTGCCCCCAGTGAAGCCAAGCCCTCTGCCGCTCAACTTAGCCACGGACAGGCCACAGGAGGCTACAAGAGGGACCAGTATCAACGTTACCTTGTCCCCCACCCCTCCTGTGCTGTGTTTATCCACCGCCCTGATCCCGGAGCCAAAAGACACCGATTTGCCGGACGTCGCCAGGGCTTTGGTAAAGGCGAGAAGCTCGTCCTCAGCCATGCCTCTCAGGTAAACCGCCATCAGCCAGGCTGCGACGTGGTAGTCCTTGACTCTTCCGCTCATAACGCCCTGTACAAACGTGGAGATGTCCTCCGTTGTGTTATCCCGTCCGTCCCTTTTCTGCTCTATAAATCTAAGGATATCGAACATTGTCCTACTCCAGTCGTTCTATCACTCCGGCGACCAAGGTGGTTAGATCCTTCGCGGCCTTGGCCATCTCGTCCAGAACCTCCTGCTCGGAAAGGGGGTTCGCGGTCATACCGGCGGCGTAATTGGCCACACAGGAAACCGCAAGCACTTTCATTCCGCCGTGGTTTGCCACTATCACCTCAGGAACGGTGGACATCCCCACCACGTCTGCGCCCAGTACCCTGGCCATGCGGATCTCCGCAGGGGTCTCGTAGGACGGACCGGTGAAGGCCACATAAACCCCTCTTCTGGTGGTGAGGCTGTTAGCTCTGGCCACGTCCTCCGCCAGGTCCAGGAGGTCTCTGTCATAGGCGTAGGTCATGTCCGGGAACCTCTCCCCGAGCTCTGATATGTTCGGCCCTATAAGTGGATTTTTACCCATCAGGTTTATGTGGTCGTGCATCAGAACCATATCTCCAGGCACGAGTCCGTAGCCTATGCCTCCGCTGGCGTTGGAGGCGATGAGGTTGGGGATTCCCCACCGGGCAAAAACCCTGACAGGAAAAACAACCTGATCCATGGAGTATCCCTCGTATACGTGGAGCCTGCCCTGCATGGCCACCACCGATTTACCGCCGAATCGCACCGCCACTATTCTACCTGCATGGCCTGGAGCTGTTGAAAGGGGCCAGTGAGGTATGTCGCTGTAGGGAATGATCACCTTGTCCTCTATGCAGTCGGCGAGGCCTCCCAGCCCTGATCCTAAAACCACCGCTACGTCCGGAATCCCACCTATTTTGCTTTTTATAAACCCTAAAGCCTCGTCTATCTTTTTTATCATAATAAAACCTCCTTTTATTTTTAGGCTCTGGGATGGCTACTGTCGTATACGTCCCTGAGCTCAAGGTCGAAGTGAAGGTATTTTTCGGTGGTATCTATAGAGCTGTGTCCTAGAAACTCCTGGAGGGTCCTGAGGTCCATCCCTCTCCTGAGCAAATGGCTCGCCACAGTATGTCTTATAACGTGTGGATGAAGCCTGCTTGATGATATGCCAGCTAGTTTACCCCTGCTCCTTATGATCCTCCACAGGGATTCTCTCCTGAGGGGGCCTCCTCTTATAGACAGAAAAACCCTATCAGTGGTCAGGGAGTCCTTCAGTGGCCGTCCCTCGGATAAATAGCGGTTAAGCCACCTTTTGGCGCTCCCCACCAGGGGAACGACCCTCTCCTTTCCGCCTTTCCCGACGATGAAAATGCTTCCTGGTTCCTGCTTTCCGTCCTTCAGCGAGAGCCCACAAAGCTCCGACGCCCTTAGACCGCATCCGTAGAGCACCTCCATAATAGCTCTGTCTCTTATGGCTAGGTAGGGATTTTGGTCTTCATCGCAGCTTTTGAACAGCCGGTCCATCTCCCCCTCGGTCAGGATTTTTGGGAGTTTCTCCGTCCTGGAGGGAAGTCCAGGCAGGAGGATATCGTCAGGAATATGGCCTTCGACCACCAAGAAACGGATC
>JAQUTB010000272.1 GCA_028709985.1 Dethiosulfovibrio sp. | reverse complement strand
GCAGGATCAGTCGGCAGGGGATTCCCCATAAGCGGAGGCGTCACTCAGGCGGTCAAGGACCTGTTGCCCTCGGACCTGGACGTCAAGCCACTGGCGATCGACGGCCTTGACAAGGGGACGATGAAAACCCTGAAGCTCTACGGCTCAGGGAAGTGTCCGGGGAATTTCCTCGAGGTGATGGTCTGCCAAGGAGGTTGCATATCGGGGCCAGGGGTGATAGCATCACCGGCAGTTACAAAGAAAAAGGTAACTGAACTTGCCCAAAAAACAACCCAAAAAGAGGTGGACCAATGAACTTTAAGAGAATGACCATAGCTGCCATATCCGTGATGCTGACCTTTGCGGTCTTCTCCGTATCCTACGGGGATCCGTTGGACGCAGAGAACCCGAGAGACAACGACACGAATGTACCAACGGAGGACTTAACCCTTGAATGGAAAGGTATAGAGGGATATTCATACGAGGTTCTTTTTGGGACTAAAACCTCTCCACTGGAGAGTCTCGAGAAAAACCTCAAGGAACCTAAATTTACGCCCCCCAACGTTGAGCCCAGCACTACTTACCGCTGGCAGATCAAAGCCACATCTCCTACCAGCCCTGATGTGAAATCGTCGGTTTGGCGATTTACGACTGCCGAAGCCCAACCCATATCGTCGGACGTAGGCCCTGCAACTCCTAAGTTCCCTGCGGACAAAGCCTCGGACGTTCCCTTCGGCGAGGTTACCCTCGTATGGGATTGCACAGTAAAAGGGGTTACTTTTGACCTCTACTTCGGTTCAAACGCCGCGTCTCTCGAAATGGTCATCGAAAACACCACTAATATGTTGCACGACGTCACCACATCAGGAGGGGGGAAATACTTCTGGCAGATAGTGGTAAAGGACTCGGAGGGAAACGAGACTAGGTCCCCTGTATGGTCCTTCACCACCAAGGGCGACGACTCCATCGGGGGCGGCTGTACTATTTCGTCTTCTCCCTTTAGTTTGCTTCTGGGAATTCCCCTTATCATGATAAACAAAATATCCAGATAAGATCCATTTTAAAGAGGTTCTCGCAAGAGGACCTCTTTTGTTTATTCGGAAAAAACCACAGATAGTGCTTGTTTCTCCCCGAGAATCTGATACAATTTATACGGAACACGGAATTATTTTTTTTCTCGAAAGGGGAGAGACAGAAACGTGAAGAAACTATCTTCGATGTTAGGTGCAGTAATCCTATGTGTGGCCATGGCCACAGGAGCTATGGCAGAGGACACCATCAAAATCGGATACCTTGCGGCGCTCACCGGTGACTGGGCGGCCTACGGCCAGACCGAAAAAAACACCGCCATGCTTGCGGTGGACGAGATCAACGCCCAAGGCGGTATCAACGGAAGCAAGGTTGAGCTGGTGGTGTACGATTTCAGGGGACGCCAGGAGGACGCGGTCAACGCGGTCCGTCGTCTTCTGGAGGAGGACAAGGTCTCGGCAATAGTCGGAGCCAACGCCAGCGGCATCAACATAGCCACCGCAGCCCTCGTCAACAAGGCCAAGGTGCCCCAGATAGGCACTGTTTCCACCAACCCCATGGTGACAGTCGACCGTAAGGGCGAGGTCCGTCCCTACAGCTTCCGAGTCTGCTTCACCGACCCCTATCAGGGCAAGCTCATCGCTTGGTTTGCCGCAAAAGAGCTTAACCTCAACAAGGCAGCCATACTCTACGACATAGCCAGCGACTACTCCCAGGGGCTCAGAGAGTTCTTCATAAAGAGCTTCAAGGACTACGGCGGAGAGACAGTAGCCGACGAGGCCTTCAAGGGAGGCCAGGACGTTGACTTCCGCGCCCAGCTCACCAAGATCCGCAACTCCGGTGCAAACGTCCTTGTCCTTCCCAACATGGGCAAGGAGATGGCGCTCATAATGAAGCAGGCCAGAGAGCTCGGCATGGACGACCTGGTGTTCGTCGGTGGAGACGGATACGCCGAGTTTATGTGGGAGATAGCCGGTCCCGCGATGGAGAACTCCTACTGGATCAACCACGTTTCCCCCAACGACCCCAACATGGCCAAGTTCTTCGAGGACTACAAGGCCAAGTACAACGACGAGTGTAAAGAGTTCGTCAACGGCATACTGGGCTACGACGCCATGTACTGGCTCTTCGACGCCATCAAGAGAGCTGGCTCGGGCGATCCCGTCAAGATAGCCGAAGCTCTGTCCGCTACCAAGGATCTTCAGCTTCACCACGCTGTTCTGACCGTCGACGAGTTCAACAACCCCAAGGATAAAGACGGCATCGTCCTCATCGCCAAGGACGGCAAGGGGCAGTTCTTCAAGAAGATCAAGCCCGAATAAAATCGTAAAGCTTTCAGACGGCGGACGGGTGTGCCGGGCACACCCGTCCTTTTTCTACCAACCTCACGAGAGGAGGCAGTGCATGTGGCCACACTGATCCAACAGATCATAAACGGACTTTCACTGGGATCCATCTACGCCCTCATAGCGGTTGGATATTCCCTGGTGTACTCGATACTGATGTTCTCTAACTTCGCCCACGGAGGGTTTTTGGTAATAGGTGGATATCTATGCTACTTCGCCCTTAACTCCGCAGGCATGAACATCTGGATATCCGGTCTAGGAGCCCTTGTAGGGGCCGGATTCGCCGCAGTCCTGACCGAAAGGCTTGCCTACAAGCCCATAAGAGAGAGAACCTCCGTAACCCTGTATCTACTCATAGCCTCCATGGGCATGAGCATCGTCATAGAGAACATCTTCGTTATAGTGGCAGGAGGCCGATTCAGAGCCCTTCCTCCCGTCATCCCCACCGACACGGTGAACCTCTTCGGAGGAGCTACCACCAGTGCCCTAGACCTCATATCCCTCGCGACGGCCTTCGTATTTTTAGGGGGACTTCAAATATTTTTAACAAAAACAAAGTGGGGCCTTGCCATAAGGGCAGCCGCATGTGACCTCAGGGTAGCAGGACTTATGGGGGTCAACACCAGCAAGCTCATATCACTGGTGTTCTTCGTGGCGGGCCGTCTCGCAGCGGTCGGAGGAATTTTCCTGTCCGTCCGGTACACCCTCTATCCTCAGCTCGGCAACATCACCATAAAGGCCTTCGTAGCTGCGGTTATAGGTGGACTCGGATCCCTTCCTGGAGCTGTGGTCGGGAGCCTCATCCTAGGGCTCTCCGAGATGCTCACAGCGGGATTCCTGTCAAGCCAGCTCAGGGATCTTGTCGTGTTCTCCCTTCTGGTCGTAACCCTCATAGTCC
>JAQUTB010000271.1 GCA_028709985.1 Dethiosulfovibrio sp. | reverse complement strand
CATGGACAGAACGCTGTTACGTCCCCAGCACAGGTTATCCTTCGACTCTCCATCGCCCTTGCCCTTGCGCCCTTTGACGCCTCTTTCATCTCGTACCAACAGCCGCACCTCCTAAAAATGCTCTCTGTGCTCTTTTATGAAACCGCAGGTATAGCCTTCCCCCTTGAGAGCCATCTCGCCCACCGTACCACAAGCCACGAGGAATCCGCCTCCGACGCCCCCCTCGGGACCGAGGTCTATCACGTAGTCGGATGAGCAGATAACGTCCAGGTTATGCTCTATCAACACCACACTGTTGCCCTGGGAGACAAGTCTACGCAGGATCTTCGTCAACTTTACCACATCGGTGTAGAAGAGTCCGGTGGTGGGCTCATCGAGAAGATAAAGGGTACCCTTTCCGGTCCTACGGCCAAGTTCCTTGGCCAGCTTGACCCTCTGAGCTTCACCTCCGCTCAAGGTGAGGGCGGACTGCCCCAGTTTTATGTAACCCAGGCCCGCCTCCTGAATGAAGGCAAGCCTTGAGTGAATAGAGGGTATCTCGCTGAAGAGGTCCACCCCTTGATCCACCGTCATTTCCAACACGTCCGCTATCGACCTGCCCTTGTAGGTGACCTCCAACGTCTCTCTGTTGTACCTTTTGCCGCCACATACGTCGCATTGGACATACACGTCGGGCATGAACAACATGGATACCCTCTGTTCTCCTGCCCCTCCACAGGCCTCACATCGCCCTCCCTTAACGTTGAAGCTAAAACGTCCCGGCTCAAAACCCCTTATCTTCGCCTCCGGAAGCTGAGAGAAGAAATCCCTTATGTGGGTGAACACCCCCGTATAGGTCGCAGGATTCGACCTAGGCGTCCTCCCTATGGGGCTTTGGTCCACCATGACGACCTTTTTGATATCCTCCCAGCCGGTCATATCCCTGTGGGCTCCTGGCCTTATCCGGTAAGATTTATCCATCCGTCTCATTATGCCTCTATACAGCACGTCGTATAAAAAGGTGCTTTTCCCTGACCCCGAAACCCCCGTGAGGCAGACAAACGTCCCCAACGGGATCGATATATCGATGTCCTTTAGATTGTTCTCCGACGCCCCAAGGACTGTGAGCCACCTATCCCCTACGGATGCCGGCTCCTCCGTGAACATCCCAGAGACCTGGCCGGAGAGGTAGGGGCCTGTTTTCCCGGTGGATCCGTCGAACTCGGACCGGTATCCCTCTCTGATAACGTCACCGCCCAGTTCCCCCGCCTCTGGCCCCATCTCAACCAGGTAATCGGCCGAGTCCATGACGTCGCGATCGTGCTCTACGACGACGACGGTGTTCCCCTGATCCCTTATCTCCTCAAGGGTATGTATCAACCTGTGGGTATCCCTGGGATGGAGCCCTATGGTAGGCTCGTCGAGGACGTAGAGCACGCCGGTCAGCTTGGACCCTATCTGAGTGGCAAGCCTGATCCTCTGCCCCTCCCCGCCGCTCAGGGTATCGGCCCGGCGGTTCAAGGACAGGTATCCAGCTCCGACCTGGCTCAGAAACTCAAGCCTCTTCATCAGCTCCGAGAACACCTGACCGACTATGGAGATATCCCTGTCCCTGAGATCCATATCGTTCAGAGTCGATATAAGCTCGTCTATCGGCATGGAAACCAGATCCCCTATATTCCAACCCCCGACAAAGACGCTCAAGGCCTCGGGCTTCAAGCGAAGTCCAGAGCAGGACTGACAGATATCCTCCGATAGAAACGACGACAGCTCCTCCTGGACGGCCTCGGAATCGCTCTCCCTCCAACGCCTGTCGAGCCAGGGGATAAGCCCCTCGTATCTCCCCATGTACTCGGACTCAACCCCACCTCTCTCGAAGGATAGTCTTATTTTTTCGTCCGACCCAAAAAGCACCAGGGATTTTTCGTCTTCGGAGAGATCCCCGTAACACCTGTCCGGGTCCAGTCCGAGGGATTCGAAGAGAGCCACCAGTCGCCTGAGCATGTAATGATTTTTCTTCCAGGGGATGATGGCTCCCTGTAAAAGTCCTAACGCCGGAACTACCGAAAGATCGGCGGAAAACGAACGGTGACTGCCTATACCGGAACATTCGGGACATGCCCCGGATGGGTTGTTGAAGGAAAAAAGCTTCGGCTCCAGGTCCGGGAACGGGACGCCACAATCGGGACAGACGTACCTCTCCGTGAGCCTGACCGGATCCTTCCCCTCCGGCTCGAGCAGGACGAACCCGTCGGTCAGCTGGAGGCATATCTGTATGGCCTCGGCTAAGCGCCCTTCCTTGCCATCGGACACCTTTAATCTATCCACGACCACATCGATATCGTGAGGTCTCTTTTTGTCCAGGTCGAGGTCCTCCTCGAGCCAGTAGACCTCTCCGTCCACCCTCACACGCAGGAATCCCTTCCTCCTCAGGTCTATAAAGAGGTTTTTAAATCCGCCCTTTTTGCGCTTGGCCACAGGGGCCAAGACCTCCAGCTTGAGATCTTTGTGATCCGAGTAGATCATGTCCACCATCTCGTCCACCGAATGACGATGTAGAGCAGATCCACAGGAGGGACATCTAGGGATACCTATCCTGGCGAAGATCAGCCTCAGGTGATCGTATATCTCCGTCACGGTCCCCACCGTGGACCGTGGATTATGGGAGACCCCTTTTTGCTCTATCGATATGGCAGGGGACAGTCCGTCGATATCGTCCACTTCCGGCTTCTTCTGGACCCCCAAAAACTGCCTGGCATAGGAGGAAAGGGACTCGACGTAACGCCTCTGCCCCTCGGCGTAAAGTGTATCGAAGGCCAAGGAGGACTTGCCGGACCCGGATGGACCAGTTACCACTGTAAGGGTGTTTTTAGGGATTGTTACGCTGACCCCTTTTAGGTTGTGTTCTCTTGCCCCTGTGATTCGAATTACCTGCGACACGAGGCATCGCTCCTCCTCTCATCCTTGAAAGAGTGTCCCTTATGCTGGCCGCTCTCTCAAACTGAAGCTTCTCAACCGCCTGCCACATGAGAGTCTCAAGATCCCTCTCCGAGATCCCATCCAGAGACTCCTCCCAACTGTCCGCCCCTTTGGGCTCGGCTTTATCCATAAGCTCCTCTGGTAAAAGGGACCGGATCTTGCTGACGACGGTCTTAGGGACTATACCGTTTACCTCGTTATGCTCTATCTGTATAGCCCTGCGTCTTCTGGTCTCACCTACTGCCTTCGCTATGCTGTCGGTTATCTCATCGGCGTAGAGGATAACCTTGGAATCCACG
>JAQUTB010000007.1:12851-15182 GCA_028709985.1 Dethiosulfovibrio sp. | reverse complement strand
ATGTCCCCTGGTAGAGGCCGTTTGCCTTGAGGGCGGGCCACACGTATTCCTGGACGAACTGTTTTTTTAGGTCCATCACGTAGGCTGCGACCGCGCCGGTCTTAAGCGCCTTGGCCTTCTTCTCCTCCAGGTTAACCGACTGCCCGACGTCGGCGGTAAGAGTGACCACGTCGTAGCCCTTCTCCATAAGCCAACAAACCGCCACAGACGTGTCCAGTCCACCGCTGTAGGCCAGAACGATCTTTCCCTTCTTCTCCATCCTAGATGACCTCCCCTATATAAACTCACATTCTCTTTATCCCAATCAGTAAACTTTAGTTGCCTATTATATATAAATATCACCGCCTGTCAAGACCAAAATAGGACTAAATCCCGGGGTATAACCGCCAAAGCAATAGAAAAACTATTCTCTCATTTTACTCCTGTAGCGAAGGCACTATAATGAAAATACATAGATACTCAAAGAAGGAAGGCGATTGACGTGAGTACAGTCTGGGAAGACAACTACAGCTACACCGCTCGCAACGTAAGGCCCTCACCTGTTCGAGAAATGCTGTCCGTCATAAAGCAACCTGGGATGATCTCCTTCGCGGGGGGGATGCTGGCGCCGGAGGTTTTCCCCGTCGACAAGTTCTACGAGGGAGCCCACGTCCTCAAGGACGACGGCAAAAACCTCCTCCAGTACGGGACCACCGAGGGATACGTACCTCTCAAGGAGTTCATCGCGTCCTTCACCTCCGAGAGGATGGGACGGACCGTCAGCGCAGACGAGATGCTCCTGACCACCGGATCCCAACAGGCACTGGAGCTCTTCGCTTCAGCCCTGATAGACAGGGGAGACTTCGTGGTGACGGAGAACCCCTCCTATCTGGCGGCCCTGACCACCTTCTACAACCACGGAGCCCAGTTTCTTGGGATACCCACCGATAAGGATGGCATGAAGGTCGACCTCCTTCCCGGCGTAATAGAGAAGGCCCGCTCCGAGGGGAAGAAAGTGAAGTTCATCTACACCATAGTCAACTTCCACAACCCAGGCGGCTCCACCATGAGCCTGGAAAGACGCAAAAAGCTGGTTGAGATCTCCCATCGCTACGATATCCCCATATTCGAGGACGATCCCTACGGCTACGTGAGATACGAGGGAGAACACCTACCTTCGATCTTCTCCTTCGACGACAAGGGTGGGACCCTCTACGCCGGGTCTTTCTCCAAGATATTGGCCCCCGGATCCCGAATCGGCTGGGTGACGGGAAGCCAGGAGATAATACGCAAGATGGTGGTGTTCAAACAGGCCGCGGACCTCTGCTCGAGCCCTATATGCCAGTCGCTGGTCTACGAGTACTGCCGCAAGGGATACCTGGAGGAGCACCTCCCGGTAATAATCGACAACTATCGCCCCAAGAGGGACAAAATGGAGGAGGCACTTCAGAAGTATCTGGCCCCCTACGGCATAACTTGGGTCAAGCCCGAAGGAGGGTTCTTCTTCTGGCTCGACATGCCGGGAATAGACTGCCGTGACCTGTTCAAGAGGGCCGTGGAGAAAAAGGTCGCATTCGTGGTCGGGACCCCCTTCTGCGTGGACGAGGCGGCGGGGATAGATAAGGCCAGGCTGAACTTCACCTTCGTCCAGCCCGACGTCATAGAGGAGGGCATAAGCCGCCTCGGACAGGCTATCGCCGAGATGAAAGGCTAAAGGTATGGCGTAACCGGGTCAATGACGATACAATCGACTATAACACCTGAAGAGGTCTGCCGTCAGGCAGGCCTCTTCGTCGAAATGTAGACAAAAAAAGAGGAGGTACTGCCATGTCCGATATAGTTCGTTCGCTGCTAAGCACCGCCGCAGGAAGGATAAAGCCGTCTCCCATCAGGGAGATGTTCCACCTGATCCGCAAGCCTGGGATGATATCCTTCGCAGGAGGGATGCCCGACCCAGAGATATTCCCGGTAGAGCAGTTTCATCAGGGGGCGGATATACTGATAGAGGAGGGAAGGGACATACTCCAGTACGGCGTCACCGAGGGATACGCACCTCTCAAGGACTTCCTATCCCGCTGGACCGCACCTAAGATGGGAAGGGAACCGTCCATGGACGAGATCCTGATAACCTCCGGCTCCAGCCAGGTGGCCGACCTGATGACCCGCTCCCTACTGGACCCAGGGGATTGGATAGTCTGCGAGGAAACCTCGTTTCTGGGAAACACCATAAATATGTACAACCAGGGAGCCAACTTTATCACCGTGCCCTGCGACGAGGACGGCATGATGGTCGAGCTGTTGCCGGAGAAGCTCTCCCAAGCCAGGTCCGAGGGCAAAAAGGTCAAGTTCATC
>JAQUTB010000007.1:0-12841 GCA_028709985.1 Dethiosulfovibrio sp. | reverse complement strand
CTGGGATGCACTATGTCCCTGGACAGGAGGAAGGAACTGGTCAAGATAGCCCAGGAGGAGGGGCTGTTGATACTGGAGGACGACCCCTACGGATGCGTCCGGTTCGAGGGGGAGGACCTGCCAACCCTCTATTCGCTGGACGATGTCGGGGTGGTGCTTTACGCAGGTTCATTCTCAAAGATATTGGCCCCCGGGACCAGAGTCGGCTGGGCGGTAGGGCCTAAAGACCTCATAAGGACCATGACGGTGTTCAAACAGGGAGTGGACACCTGCACCAGCGTGGTGGCCCAGGCCTTAGTCTACAAGTACTGCCAATCCGGCAACCTGGACGCATTCTTGCCGAAGATCGTGGACCATTACCGCAGAAAAAGGGACGCAATGGAGGAGGCCTTTAAAAAGTATCTACCGTTGGAGGAGGTGGAGTACGTCACGCCTCACGGGGGGTTCTTCTACTGGCTGACCACCCCCAACATACTGGCGGAGGAGCTCTTCAACAGGGCCCTGGAGAAGAAGGTCGCCTTCGTGTGCGGAGCCCCGTTCTTCCCCAACGGAGGAGGGGAACACAGCTTCAGGATGTGCTTCACCTTCGCCTCGCCGGAGGACACGGACAGAGGGATAAAGGCCCTGGGAGAGGCAATGAGGGAGATATTGGCCCAGAAGGGGTAAAAAATCCAAAAAAGATAGGAGGCCACCATCTTGTTCGGAGACACTATAGCTGCGATCTCCACCGCATGGGGGGACGGGGGAATATCGGTGATCCGCTTATCCGGCCCGGACTCTCTCTCTATCGCGGGAGATATAGTCAGGACCAGAAAGCCGAAGAACGAGCTTTTGAGCAGGTTTATGTACAACGGCTCCCTGATGGACGAGACCGGGACCCCCATAGACGAGGTCCTGCTGGTGTTCTTCCGATCCCCCAAGAGCTACACCGGCGAGGATCTGGCCGAGATCCACTGCCACGGGGGGAGCCTGGTGGCCCAAAGGTGCCTAGAGAGATGTCTCCAGATGGGCTGTAGACACGCCGAACCTGGAGAGTTCACCAGGAGAGCTTTTGAAAACGGCAGATTGGACCTAGCTCAAGCAGAAGCGGTTAACGGAATAATCCACGCCAGAAGCAACGAGGCCCTGAAAGCGGCCAGCAGGACCCTTAGGGGGGAGCTCTCCCGCTTCGTAAGGGAGGTCTACGACGAGCTTCTCTCCCTATCGGCGGACCTAGAGGTCGGCATAGACTTCCCCGAGGAGGACGTCCCTTATCTGACTGACCAGGACGCCTCCGACAGGATAGAGACCCTCATAAAGGACCTTCAGGACATAACCGACCGCTGCACTACCGGCTACCTCCTCCGAGAGGGCATAAGGATCGCGCTTGTCGGACGTCCCAACGTGGGTAAATCGTCCCTTCTAAACGCACTGCTCAAGGAGAGCAGGGCAATCGTCACGTCCATACCTGGGACCACCAGGGACGTCATAGAGGAGGTCTTCACCCACAGAGGCATCCCCCTCCGTCTGATGGACACAGCGGGACTGAGGAGCACCCCCTCCGACGAGGTGGAGGCCATGGGAATAGAGAGAACCTCTCAGGCCATGGAGAGGTCCGACGTGGTGCTTTGGATACTGGACGGAAGCGAGCCCTTAGGGGACTTCGAGAGGGATATGGCGGCTAGGATCGCCGACAGGCCGCACATAGTTGCGTTGAACAAGTCGGACCTTCCATCCAGGGTCGACGAGGGATACCTGGCGTCCTATCTACCGGACTCAAAGGTCGTCCACATATCCGCACAGGAGCAGATGGGGCTGGAGGAGCTCAAGGAGGCCATGGTGGAGCTTATAGCCGGTACCGGCACTTTAGAGGGAGGGCTAAACGCCACCGCCCGTCAGCTGGAGGAGCTCAGGTCCGCGGTGGATAGCCTTACATTGGGCAAAGACGCCCTTGAGGATCATCACGACCAGACCCTGGCCGCCTCGGGGCTTTCGGAGTCAAGAGAGGCCTTGGAGAGGATATTGGGGCTGTCCGACGACGAAGCCCTGCTGGACCTGGTTTTTTCCAGATTCTGCATAGGCAAATAGGATACAGTTTGTAAAGAGGGACATTTCGAGATATTATAGTCAGGTGGAGGTGGGTTTGCCCATGGAAAAAAAAGCTAGGACCAATTACCCTATAAACGACCTTATAGTGAGAAGATGGAGTCCCAGGGCCTTTTCGTCCAAGGTACCGGGGAAAGAGATAGTGCTATCCCTTTTCGAGGCGGCCAGATGGGCCCCTTCCTGCTTCAACGAACAACCCTGGAGCTTTATATTCGCCTGCAGGGAGGATAAAGAGGAGTTTCAGGCCATGCTGGACTGCTTGGTCCCAGGCAACGCTCGCTGGGCCGTGGCTGCCCCTATACTGATCATGGCGGTCGCCACCGAAAAATTCGCCAGCGGCAGGTCCAACCGCTGGGCCTGGCACGACGTCGGGATGGCGGTGGAGAACCTCCTTCTCGAGGCCACGTCCAAGGGGCTATTCGCCCATCCGATGGCTGGTTTCGACGGAGACAAGGTTAGGGAGACGTACAAAATACCGGACGATCACAGCCCAGTCTTGGCCATAGCCCTGGGATACCCAGGAGAGGTGTCGGACCTCCCGGAAGAGCTACAGGAGGCGGAGTCCTCCCAGAGGGACAGAAAGCCCATCTACGAGTTCACCTTCAGGAGGACGTGGGGGGACAACAGAGGTGTCTGACGTACTATCTCGAAAAAGGGGCTGGAGACCTTATAAGGTCTCCAGCCCCTTTTTCATCAGTTTCTCTCGCAGAGCTCCAGAAGGACCCCTCCGCTGGATTTGGGATGGACGAAGGCGATCCTGGCACCACCGGCGCCTATTCTTGGGGTCTCGTCTATCAGCTTAACGCCCTTGGCCTTCATCTCAGCCAGGGCTTCCTCAAGGTTTTCGACCCTTATGGCCAGGTGATGGATACCCTCGCCCTTTTTCTCTATGAACTTGGAGACGGGGCTATCCTCGGCCGTTCCCTCCAGGAGCTCTATCTCGGTGTCCTGAATGGGAAGAAACGCGGTCTTGACCTTCTGCTCGGCGACCTCCTCGATGCCATGGCAGTGGATACCCAAGGACTCTTCCCAGAACTTCAGGGACTCCTCGATGCTCTTAACCGCTATACCTATATGATCGACTACCTTTACCTTCAAAAGAAACTCCCCTTTCGGTTGACATGGGGGATCTCTAAAAACTCACACCTGAGTCCCCTCGGAGAGACCGTCCCGCCAACGCCCTGTCTCGCCCAGGCGTATTTTCGACCTGCCTGTTACGTACGAACCGCCTCGGAGGGCACGTCCTGTGCCCCCTCGGCTTGGGGCGACGTCCTGTCGCCCCATTCGTACTACACTACGGCAGGTCGAAAATACGGGCTCGAACGGGCTCTGTCGGGACGATCTCTCCGAGGATCAACGTTTTTAGAGATGCCCATGGGCCAATCTTAGCAGAAAATCCGCACAAAAAAAGAGCGATAATCTAGCTTTCTTGCTCTGGGTTTAAATCTCCGTCGGGACGGTATATCAGGACGGAACAGTGGGCGTAGCGAGCCACCGACGTTGCGGTGCTGCCCACCAGGAACCACTCCAGAGTAGATTGTCCCCTGTGTCCCATGATTACCAGGTCGAATCCCTCGTCCTTAGCCAGGTCTATGATTGTGGTGGCGGGGTTACCCTCCTTTACTATGAGGTGGATCCCGTTGCACCCATGACCAGGGCAGATTCCCTCGTCGCAGACCTTCTTTATGTAACGACCCAGCTTTTTCTCGGCGATCTGAAGCACTTCATCGCCAAACTGCGGAGGCAACCAGGGTTCGTACCCCTTCCATAGGGTCGGATGGGGGACGACGTGGATAAAGCTCACGTCCGCCTCCATCATGGCGGCCATCTCGTAACCGTACCTCACCAATCCCTGAGAAAGATCGCTCAAATCCACGGCTACAAGTATTTTCTTCATCGTCAAAGACCTCCTTTCTTACCTCGGCCATACCGAGGCATCAGCCCATCGACCTAAAACGACCGATGGATCACAAAGAACAAGGCTTGTTAACCTATCCCTCTAAGGATATTATGACAACACAGAAGGGCAAAGACAAGGAAATAGCCCTAAAAACGACCTGGAAAGGACTGAGTTCGTGGAAAATAACCTTTATCTGACCCTCTTCGGGGCGATAACGGGAGCGATATTTGGCTCCTTCTTCAACGCCATAGCCCTGAGGACCGTCGGGGAACGACCCTGGTGGGGAAGGGAGAGATCCCGCTGCCCCATGTGCGACCACATTCTGGGCCCTCTGGACCTGGTTCCCGTATTCTCTTGGATCTGTCTTAAGGGACGCTGTCGCTATTGTCTTAGGCCTATACCCTACAGATACCCCTTGGTGGAGATAATCTTCTCCGCATGGGGAGGCTTGGCCATGGCACGATGGGGACTGTCTACCGCAGGGGTGGCTGCCTCCTTGGGGGGATGGTTCATGATGCTCAACGCCCTGACCGACCTGGAGTCAGGCTACGTCTACGATCACCTGGCAGGAGCGGTAGGATTATTGGGCCTCGTGGTAAGGCTCTTTGGTGGGACATCGGCCCTGATAGACGGACTGTGGGGATCTGTAGCAGGAGGGGGAGCCATCGCCTTTATAATACTTCTCAGCAGGGGAGGGATGGGCTGGGGAGACGCAACCTTGATGGCAGGGGCAGGAGCACTGCTGGGATGGAAGATGGCCATACTTGGGACCTACTCCGGCTTCATGATAGGAGGACTTGTGGCTATCGTCATGATGGTGATGAAAAAAGCCAAGAGGAAAGACGCTGTCCCCCTGGCCCCTTTTCTCGCCGCTGGAGTGATGGTCTCCCTCATATGGGGACCTCGGATAATGGAGTTTTGGTATCAGACGCCGGGCTGGCCCTGGATGTGATCTTTTAGCTCATCGAGCATACAGTCCAGCGGCTCCGACGAAGGCACGCCCCATCTCTTTCGAAACGAGTGGTCCGCACCGGAAACGACGTGAAAGGCTTTATCCTCCGTGGTGACAAGGTCAAAAAGCCTGTAGGAGGATTCCCTGTTAAAAGTATCGTCCATATCTCCCCAGAAGAACCTTACCCACCCTCTGTCGATCGACCGACACGCGCTGTGAAGCGTCTCCTGAGCGCATATCGAGTCTATTATCGGCAGGGACATGTGAAAGGACGAATCGGATTTAAGCGTATCTCCGCTTCCCGAGACCACGACCCCGGCTATACGCCCGGTCTCGGGAGGCTCGTACCCTTCCTCCGATACCAGGCTATTGGCCTGCCCTCCCGCTATGATCAGCGAGTTTATGCCTCCAAGTGAAAATCCCCAAAGGCACAGAGGTATCCCCGGGAAGGCCCTCCCTACCTCCGAGAGGCCGGACATCTGATCGTAGAGCTCCTGGCGATAGGTCTTCCCGGAGAACGCGGCCTGAGCCCACGTCTGAGGATCGGAGAAGGTCCACTTGTCCCGTCTCATCCTGCTTGTCTCTACCAGACAGGCGGACAGACCAAGAGCGGAAAGCTTCTCGCCTAGAACCCAATATTTATCGCCATCCCTCTCGGACGCGGCTCCGTAGACCCCATGAAAAAGGCACACGACCGCCGAAGGCCTAGGCTGCCCCACGACGGTGATTTTGACAAGCCTATCGCCGTAACTTCCAATAGTTTCAATCAACGACAAACAAATCCCTCCTGTTCAATAGCCAAAGGGAGGAAGCCCTTCTCAGGGTTTCCTCCCTTTTAGTGCTTTAATGTAGGTTAACGGTCCGTCTCAGCGCCGATCTCCTCCGTTGACAGCCAGCTTTCCCAGTCGAACTTTATCAGACCGCTAGCTATGTAGATGGACAGGAGGACCAGCAAAGCCCTCTCCCTCAGGGTCACGACCACGACGAGGATCAGCAGCTTGAGGAATGACATCCTTCTTCTGTCGACCATGCCCCTCTTGAGTCCCTTGAGGTTGCTGTAGGAGACTGTGGAGATCATGAGCCCTCCGGCAAACATGACCAAAACCGCCATCACGTAGGGGGATAGGCTCATACGGGCCATTATCCACGACACCAGAAACAGCCCCGCAGCGGGGATAGGAAGCCCCTGGAAGGGACCAGGCATGTGGACCACGTTGAAGCGAGCGAGCCTCAGGGCCCCACACAGAGCGAAGAACACGGCGATCAAGGCTCCCCACACACCGGGGATCTGTGACAACGACGCGGAGAAAACCAGTATGGCAGGGGCGACGCCGAAGCTCACCACGTCACCAAGGCTATCGAATTCGACCCCGAAAGCGCTGCTGACCCCCAACATCCTGGCCACCTTGCCGTCCATGAAGTCAAAGAACACCGCGAAGGCTATCAGCCAGGCTGCGGGACATATCTGTCCCTTGAGGGTAAGTATGAGCGAAAGCATTCCGCAAAGCAGGTTACCACTGGTTATCATGTTAGGGATATAGGCACGCCAGTGAATCTCCTGACCTCTTATCTTAAGTCGTCTTCTCACGACAACACTCTCCTATACAGGACTTGCCGGCCCATACCTTCTGTCCGACATGTGCCCTTGACTGTACACCCTTTGGCAGGTAGACGTCAACCTTGGATCCGAACTTTATCATACCGTAGCGGTCGCCTCTTCGATAGGAACAGCCTTTTTTGCTCCGGCAGACTATCCGCCTGGCCAGAAAGCCGGCTATCTGGACCACCATCGTCGGGCCACAGTCGGTCATGAGCCCCAGGTAGAACCTCTCGTTCTCCTCCGACGCCTTCTCAGCGAAGGCCATCCATTTTTTCCCCGGCACGTATTTTAGGTATTCCACCTTGCCCGACCGAGGAACCCTGTTTACGTGGACACTCAGCGGATCCATAAAGATCCCGATCTTGGTCGCAGGTCCTGTGTAGGGATGATCCACCTCCACTATCTCGACCACCTTACCGTCGGCGGGGGAGACCCACCCGTTCGGTCCACACTCGGGAACCCTGTCGGGGTCCCTGAAGAACCAGACCACCAGGGCAACAACCGGGACCATAACGAAGGCAGAGGGAGGCCAAACAGCCCACCCAACCAAAGCGAGAGCCACAACTATGCCCATGGAGATATAACCGTCAGGAGCGAACCTCATTCGCAATCATCCTCCCTATCTATCTGAACCACGCTGAGGCCGACCACCGAATCTCCGTCGTCGAGCCTGACGACTATCGACCCAGCGGCGGTGCGGCCTAAAACCCTGATCTCCCTGACCGCGACCCTGACCATTCGGCCCTTCGCTGTCATGACGATAACCTCATCGTCCTCCGACACCGAGCTAGCCACGGCCAACAGGCCGGTCCTGGAGTTTATGTTCATGACCTTCATCCCGCCGCCGCCTCTGTGATGAGGGGTGAACTCGGAGAAATCGGTCCTCTTGCCTATGCCAGTCTCGCTGACCAGAAGGGGACACATGGCGGGACAGATGATCTCACAGCTTATTATCCTGTCCCCTCCCTTGAGCTTCATGGCCTTGACCCCTCTGGCGGCCCTGCCCATAGGACGGAACTCCTCCTCCGGGACCCTGAGGGCCTGCCCCATGGCCGACACCAGCAGTATCTCATCGTCACCGGAGGTGGTCCTGACCTGGGCTATCTCGTCCCCGTCCTCCACCGTGACGACCCGCCTCCCGGCCCTGGTGAGGTTGGATAGCTCCGAGGAAGGCAATCTCTTGGCTATGCCGCATCTGGTCACGAAGAAGAGGAAACTGGTGTCGTTGCCAAGCTGAGCCTTTATGTTTACCACCGACTCCCCTTCCTCCAGGGAGATATACTTGCCTATGAGCTTGCCCTTGCCTGCCTTGCTCTCGGATATAACGTAGCCCTTTATGGCGAAGACCCTTCCCTTGCTGGTGAAGAGGAATACGTCGTCGTGGGTGGTCCCGATGTCCACCAACGCCACCTCGTCCTCTTCCCTGAGCCTCGCGCCCTTTCGCCCCTTGCCTCCCTTTCCCTGTAGGGAGAACTCCTCGAGGGGAACCCTGCGAATATAGCCGTCCTGGGAGAGCATCACCACGATATCCTCCTTGGGTATGAGGTCCGCGTCGCTACACTCGGCCCCCACCCTGTCGACTATCTTGGTCCGTCTATCGTCGCCGTACCCGCCTCTTATGGCGATAAGCTCGTCCCTTATGACCCCGTCAAGGACTAATTGGTTTTCCAGGATAGTCTTATACTCCTCTATGGAGACCATCAGGGAGGAGAACTCCTCCTCCAGCTTGTGTCTCTCCAACCCGGTCAGTCTCTGGAGCCTCATGTCCAGTATGGCCTGGGCCTGGAGGTCAGAAAACCCCAGACGAGAGACCAGGGCTTCCTTGGCTATGGCTCCGGTCTCGGATCCTCTGACTATGGAGATAACCTGATCTATGCCCTCCAGGGCCTTGACCAGTCCCTCCAGTATGTGGGCCCTGGCCTCTGCCTTGTTGAGCCTGAAGGAAGTCCTCCTCCTGACCACCGACCTGCGGTGGCCCAGAAAGACCGACAGAAGCTGCTGAAGCGACAGTTCCTGAGGACGACCGTCCACCAGAGCCAGGTTGATTATGCCGAAGGTGCTCTGAAGCTGGGTCCTGCGGTAAAGTTGCCTTATGACAAGCTCTGGATCCACGTCCCTGGATATCTCCATTACCACCCGGAGTCCCTGTCTGTCCGACTCGTCCCTGATATCGGTTATGCCGTCGATGGTCTTGTTCTGGACGCAGGACACTATGGTCTCTATGAGGGTTGTCTTGTTAACCATATAGGGTATCTCGGTTATAATCACCGAGCTTTTTCCCCTCTTACCCTCCTCCACGTGGGTCTTTCCCTGGACGATAACCTTTCCTCGTCCGGTCCTGTAGGCGTCGATGATCCCCTCTCTGCCTAGGATAACCCCACCGGTGGGAAAATCCGGCCCAGGAAGGCGAGCCATAAGCTCGCCGAACTCCACTCCGTCACCTGCCTCTATCATGTAGCAAAGGGCATCCACGACCTCCCTCAGGTTGTGAGGGGGCATATTAGTGGCCATACCGACCGCTATGCCGGTGCTCCCGTTGACGAGCAGATTAGGGACCTGAGCAGGCAGGGTCAGAGGTTCCTGAAGGGACTCATCGAAGTTCGGCCCCCACTCGACTGTGTCCTCGTCTATATCCTGCAACATCAGCTCCCCAAGCTCCTGAAGCCTTGTCTCGGTGTACCTCATTGCGGCGGCGCTGTCTCCGTCGATAGAGCCGAAGTTTCCCTGGCCGTCCACAAGGGTGTATCTCATGCTGAAGTCCTGAGCCATCCTGACCATAGTATCGTATATGGCCGAGTCCCCGTGGGGGTGGTACTTACCCATCGTCTCACCGACGACCCTGGCCGACTTCTTGTACGATTGGTTGTGTCTGAGCCCCAGCTCCTGCATAGCGAAGAGGATCCGTCGCTGAACCGGCTTGAGGCCGTCCCTGGCGTCTGGAAGGGCCCTGCCGACTATGACGCTCATAGCGTAGTTTAGGTAGCTGTGTTTTATCTCGTCCACCAATGGATGGGATATTATCTTTCCAAACAGATTTTGATTTTCCATATAAAGACCTCCGTGAGGACAGACCGTCCCCCTATGTTCATCGACCTATTTTAACACGACTTAGCGAGAAGCCCTCATTTCCTACAATTGACAGCTGCCTTTTAAAAGCTCGACGGCGGTGAGGGGATTACCCCCTCACCGCCGTCGAGCGCCTAAAAACCCTTAAAACCCTAAGTTCTACCTCTTCACCAGGTGCTCCTTGAAAGCGATAAAGTACAGTGCCGCCACAAAAAGCACCCCTCCCACGATATTGCCCGCCGTAACCGGTATCAGGTTGTTTATGTAGCCCCAAACGGTTACGGAGCCTATGTTGGAGGGAGCCAAAGAGGACGCCAACACAGTGGGATCGCCCTTTATCAGGATTCCAAGAGCCATAAAGTACATGTTAGCGACTGAGTGCTCGAAGCCCGATGCGACGAACACCATTATGGGGAAGTAGATTGCCCAGATCTTGCCTATGACCTGATCGGCGCTCATGGCTAGCCATACGCCTAGGACGACTATCCAGTTACAGAGGATTCCCCTGAAAAAAGCCTCCCACCAGGATAACCCCATCTTCCCTGCCGCTATGGACAGGGCTTTAGCCCCTATATCTCCACGCCACAGCCCGGTGTTGTATATAAGGATGGCCACGATAGCAGCCCCTATCAGGTTGGCTATGTAGACCCATATCCAGTTTCGGACCACGGCCCTCATGGAGAGGGAGCCTGACATCACCGCCAGAGGCATGACGCAGTTACCGGTGAAAAGCTCTCCCCCGGCCAGGACCACCAGGATCAAGCCGAAGGAGAAGACCGTCCCGGCGATAAACTTTGCGACCCCGACGGACTGAACGTCGAAGGTGGTCACGGTCATACCCCAGCCTCCAAAGGCCACGTAGGCCCCCGCCAGGATGCCCAATACCATCATCTGAGAAACGGACCAATCGGCCTTCTTATGGGCCGACACACAGACGGACTGGGCGATCTCTACAGGTGTTTTCATAGGGAAACGTCCTCCTCAAAAAAAGTAAAGTCCGAACAGTATAGCAAGAAAAGGCCCGATCGGTCATTGATTGACGATGGACTGAGGACAATCCTTTATGGCAGCTATGTTTTCTCCGAGATAATCCTTGAGCCAGAGGGCTATCGACGGGTCGGCCAGGGCCTCGGGCTCGCCAAGTATCTCCCAAAGCTGGACGCTGTCCATCTCGAAGGACCGTTCGTCCACCACGTGGCGGTATATCCACCTTATCCTCGGGGCCTCCACCAACAGCGTCATCACCGAGGAGGGGATGTCCCCAAGAGGCGGCCTGTCTATGGAGTCGTAGCGAAACGTCGCCAGTACCGAGGTTCCCTCGCCCAACGTGGACTCCAATTTAAACTCCCCCTCGCAGAGCTCCGCCGACTGGCGGAGGAAGGGAATCCCAAGTCCCACCTTTCTGGTGGTCCTGGTGGTGTAGAAAGGGTCCACCACCTTCCGACAGGTCTCCTCGTCCATGCCCCTGCCGTCGTCAACGACGGAAAAACGAAGCCAGCCGTCCTTGATCAGCTCCTCGACCGATACTGTGACCGAAGAGGCCCCACCTCTCATGCTGTTCTCGCCTATGTCCAATATGTGATGGGAAAGATCCTCAAGCATAGTCTCATCTCCACTCTGCCATTACCTTCCTTCCTCCGATACGGAGCAAGGCCATTTTCACCTCTTCGAAGGACGGTTCCTCCAGGGCCATGACGGAACACCGGGCCGCGTCCATCTCCGAAAGCCTGTGGGAATCGGAGGACTTTAGGAAGGTCCTTGACGGATACTTCCCCATTATGGCCATCGCCTGGTCCTCCGTCGCCCTGGCGGATATCTCGACCGCGTCAGCTTCGAGCTCGTCGGGGATAAAGCCCAGCACCGCCAGATATGAGAAAGAAGGCCGATCCACATGGGCAAGTATGGCGAGGCCCTCAAGCCGATGGACCTTTTCTATCAACTGATCCACGGTCCGCTCTGTCCCCTGGACCAACAGCCTCGGGACCATGTCCAGGACGCCGTTCTCCTTGTCTATAACCACCTGATACCCGAAAAGATCCTCCCTGTTAGGCACGTCAGGCAGGGTCTCCCACACCCAGTCCTGACATTCCATGGCCCTTTCGTAGTCGGGAAACAGCGTCACCACGTGGACGTCCTCGATCGTCTGGACCTCCATGCCAGGGATGACGGTCAGTCCCGTCCCCTCCGCGGCTCCACTCAGGGCCGGATAGTTCAGGCAGCTGTTGTGATCGGTCACGGCAAGGACCTCTATCCCCTCCTGAAGTGCCTTTGAAACCACCTCCGGGGCCCCCATCTCCAGATCCCCGCAGGGGGACAGGACAGTGTGAAGGTGAAGGTCCACCCTCACGGGCCGAAGGCTCACGAGGCCTCTGTCAGCCCTAGGGCGTACATCTTGCCGGAGAGGACATAGGCCGACATAGGCGAATAGGCCAGGGTAACCCCCTCCTGGGAACAGCGGCTCACCAGGTCGTCGTCCACCGGTCGACCGGACGCCACCACTATCAGGGGCATGTCCCGAAGCACCGCCACTGCTGCCACGTTAACGTGGGACTGGATGGTTATCCAGGCCCAGCCAGGCTGCCCCTTGGCCATGATAAAGCTGAGCAGGTCTCCGACGACCACGCCGGATATCTCGTCATCTAAGTTGCCGGATGCCTTGACCTCAAGGCCCAGAGTCTCCACAAGTTCGGATATCTTCACTGAAAAAATCCCCCTTCTATTTCAGAACGTGAGGCGAACGGGACGACAGTTCCGCCATCTCCTGAGCGAGCTCGTAGATCCTTTCCCTTAGCTTGAATATACAGTCCGACGGATCGCCGTTTCCCCTTACGACGTCCTCCGCAAGGGCCTTACAGGAGGGGCGACCGCAGGAACCGCAGTCCAGGTGAGGCAAGTCGGCGTATATCTGGTTCATCTCCCTGAGGCGTATCATGGCCTGCTTGAGATCCTTGTCCAGCGGGATCCTCTGCCTAGCCTTTATGGGTATAGGCAGCCTGAAGATCCCCTGATCGTATCGCCTTTTGACCTCATCCTCGGTCTCTTTGTCCATCTCCCACCGGACATCCGAGTGGTCCAGCCTGAGATGGGTCAAAAACCTCGACTCCAGGTTCCCCACTCCCCCTATACAGCCGAGGTCGCAGGCCCGGCACTCTATATAGTCGACCCCCTCCAGCCTTCCCAGCTCCAGCTCCCTGAGCAGGTCGACGGTGTTTCTGAGCCCCGCAACCGAGATGGTCTT
>JAQUTB010000270.1 GCA_028709985.1 Dethiosulfovibrio sp. | reverse complement strand
TTTTTGCTGGGTTTAAACATCGTTTTACCGACGATGTCGACTTAGCAGACCTCATTTTAGGTATGAGAGAGGTTCTCTCTGCCTATGGATCGCTGGATAGGGCCATGGGAGTATCTGTCTCGAAGGATAATACAACCTTGGCAGGGGTCCAATCCTTCGCTAATTTGATCCTTAGGTCGGGCAGAAGGGATCGAAACACCCTCTTGCCTCGTCCAGAGGGGGGAAGCGCCTGCAAAAGGCTCATGCTTTATCTGAGGTGGATGGTAAGGAAGGATGAGGTGGATCCTGGCGGATGGAACAGCCTGTCTCCATCCGATCTGCTGGTTCCTCTGGATACCCACATGCACAGGATCTCCCTGTCGTTAGGGTTCACCAAGAGGAAGAGTGGCGATATGAGGACAGCAGAGGATATAACAGCTTTTTTTCGTTCTCTTAGGCCCGATGATCCGGTAAGGTACGATTTTGCACTGACCAGGTTTGGGATCAGGCCGGACATGGATATAGCCGATCTGATCGGATCACGAGAGTAGAGGGAGGATGGTGTTTTAGCTGTATAGCAGGAGTTTGTCGGTGAGGGAATGTACCTTCGTTGCGTTGGATATAGAGACGACTGGGCTGTCCCCAAGGTGGGATAGAGTCGTGGAGATAGGGGCCCTGAAGTTCAGATCGGGCGATCCTATAGATGAATTTCAAATTTTAGTGGATCCTGGCAGACCTATACCTCAGGAGGTTATCTCGATTCACGGTATAACCGACGATATGGTAAAAGGGGCCTCGTCTTTGGAGGAGGCCCTTGATGCCTTTGGGCTCTTTTGGGAAAAAGAGCCTCTTGTGCTGCATAACCCCAAGTTCGACCTGTCTTTTTTGGACGGCGTAATGAGCCTTATGGATGGGGAGTGGCTTAAAACGCCCGTATTCGATACCTGTTCTCTTTCGAAAAAGGCCTATCCTGGAATGAAAAGCTACAGCTTAGAGTCCCTGTCCAGACAGTTTTCCATGCCAGACCTGGGACACCACAGAGCGCTGAAAGACTGTCGCTACTGCCATATGCTTTTCAACCTGACGGTGGAGGAGCTTGATCCCTTAGGACTTATGGACATGGTCTGCTTCGTCGATCAGTTTGGTTTTAGGCGCTGAGCATCCCTATCTGAACTTGTTTAGCGTCTTGACCACCCTGGGGACCTCAAACGGCTTGACTATGAAGTCCTGAGCACCTGCCTCTATCGCTTTTATAACCATAGGCTTCTCTCCTCTTGCGCTGACTATGACTATCTTGGCTTTAGGGTCGAATGATACGATTTTCTTCGTGGCCTCCAAGCCATCCATCAGCGGCATGGTTATGTCCATTATCACCAGGTCCGGTCTAAGAGAGCGATAGGCTCTCAGTGCCTCTTCGCCGTTTTCCGCCTCTCCCGATACGACGAAGCCGTTGTCCTCTATGAGTCTTTTCAACATCGCCCTCACGAAGGCGGCGTCGTCAACCACGAGGACTTTTTTAAACACTGGTGGGTTAGTTTTTTTAGTCATATGATTTAATCGGTCCTCCTCTGCGACTGGAGATTCTCATAGGATAATACCACGGAAACGAGGTGTGTGTGTTATGGACAAAAAGATAAACGTTTGGAAGAAAAATAATCTCATAAAACAGATAGTCACGGTCCTTCTGATAGTCTTTGCCTGCTTGGTAGTGGTCTTTGTTGTGGATGTGTTGAGCAATCCAGGCAGAAGCTGGAACGAGTCGCTGGTGGTAAAGATGATCTTCAACAGGAGAGCCCAGGATTGACGGCAGTGGCCTTCACTCTATGCTCCTTTTGCGCCCTCTTTCAACGTCGACCTTGCTGAGTATGACCAATCCCACGATAAATGTGGACGATATGGCCAGTACCGCAAAACGGGGATTTCCGGTCATCTGAGTCACCACCCCGAAGATGGCTGGTCCGGCTATCCCAGCGAACTTGCTGGACACGTCGTAAAATCCGAAAAACTCACCGCTCCTTTTGGGCGGCAGCATTGATGCGAATATGCTTCTGCTTATGGCCTGAGCCCCGCCCTGGACCATTCCTACCGATATGGCCAGAATCCAGAAGTGTAACTGGGTCTCCATCCAAAAGGCCCCTATCGCTACAGCTATATACCACACTAAGGCCCCGTAGAGGGCCTTTTTGCTTCCTACACTGTCGGCCAATTTCCCAAAAAGGAGAGAGAAGGGTATCCCTACGAACTGGGTAACCAGAAGGGCCGACACCAGGGTTTTTTGGCCTATACCAACCTGAGCACCGAATATGGCCGCCATCCTTATAACCGTGCCTATGCCGTCGTTGTAGAGCCAAAAAGCCACCAGAAACGTGAAAGCATCCCTGTATTCTCTGATGTCCTTGAAGGTTTGCCTCAACGATCTCAGCACACCTCCGACACCGTATCCATGCCTAGGTTCTTCTGAGGTCGGTTCCGATACGGACTTTAACACCGGCAATGAGAAGAGAATCCACCATAGCCCCACCGAAACAAAGGACATCTGAACACCAAAGTTGCCAGGTAGGGCTGTTATAGTTGCTAGGTTTAGGGCCAGCAAGGTCCCGCCCCCCAGATATCCCATCGCATAGCCTCTGGTCGAGATCTGGTCCAGCTTTCCCGGTGGGGCTATGTGGGGAAGCAGTGAATCGTAGCATATGGCGGAGGCAGAGAACCCCACCGAACCGGTTATCAGGAGTATGATAGCTATCAGCCAGTCCCCTTTTCCGACCGTCGCCATGGCTATGGACGATAAAGCTCCTAACAGGGTGAAATAGGCCAGTAGCCTTTTCCTTATAGCCATCATGTCAGCGATGGTCCCTAGAAATGGAGCTATCAGCGCCCCTATCAATATGCCTAAAGAGGATCCGTAACCCCAGAAGGCGGTTGCGTTGGACGGAGATATAGTCGAAGCCGCTACGGAATGAAAGTAAACCGGGTATATCACGGCCATTATTGTCGTGGCGAAAGCAGAGTTCCCGACATCGTACAGACACCAAGCTGTGATAGGATCTATTTTTTTTCTCAACTCAACCGCCTCCATCCAGGTTCATATATGGTGCAAAAATATATGATGTAAATTTTAATTATATCTCAAAAGCGTCGAGAGCGTAGTTTCTTTGTGTTCGAGATATAGGGCATCTCTAAAAATGCTGATCCTCGGAGAGACCGCTCCGACGAAGCCCATTTGAGCCCGTATTTTCGACATGCCGCCTTTGAGTACGAATGGGGCGACAGGACGTCGCCC
>JAQUTB010000006.1 GCA_028709985.1 Dethiosulfovibrio sp. | reverse complement strand
TCCGTCGGGCCCCGATCCGACCACCGTCCTCAGGTCTATGCCCTTTTCTTTGGCGGTCTTTCTGGCCTTAGGGGTCGCCTTGACCTTGCCGGAGGAGACCACCGTCGCAGGTCTTTCGGCCTCGATCTGCACCTCTTTCGATTCCTCGGCTGGAACAGGGGCGTCGCCCGAGACCGGCTCAGAGTCCTCCACCGCCTCTCCCTGGTCTCCGATAACCGCTACCGGAGCTCCCACCGGGACCGAGCCGTTTTCCTCGACGTATACCTTTAAGAGAACTCCCTCTCTCTCTGCCGTGACCTCGTAGGTTATCTTGTCGGTGGAGACGACGAACAGCGCCTCCCCTGAGGTTACAGCGTCACCTTCTTTTTTAAGCCACTTTGAGACGGTCCCCTCGGTCATTGTCAGACCGAGCTTGGGCATCGTAAGGGTCGTGGACAAAACTCACACCTCCTATTTAAGTCCCAGCGTGTAGGGCAACCAGGTCGATAGCTGGGGGAAGAGGACTATCACCGCCAGGGCCACTATGGCCGCAAAGATCAGCGGCAGGGCGGGACGGCTTATGTCCTCTATGGTCAGTCCGCTTATGTTCGCTCCGACGTAGAGGTTCACCGCCACAGGAGGGGTGACCTGACCTATGGCGAGGTTTATGGTCATCATGACCCCGAACCAGATAGGGTCCCATCCGAAATGGGCCATTATCGGGAGCAGTATGGGCAAAAAGACGTAGTAGATGGAAATGGCGTCCAGCACCATCCCGGCCAGGAGCAATATGACGTTTATCATGAGCAGTATGACCCACTGGGACTGGGATATGCCGAGAAGCACCCCTGCCCCCTTCTCTATGAGTCCAACCGTCGCTCCGACCCAGGAGAACAGACCGGCACAGGTGACCACTATCATGACCACCGACGTGGCGACCACCGTGGATGACAGTATCTCGTAAATTATCGAGAAGGAGTTTATCTGCCTGTAGACGAAAACTCCCACGAAGAGGCCGTAGAAAACCGCCACAGCTGCGGCCTCGGTGGGGGTGAATATTCCACCGTAGATGCCCCCAAGTATTATGACCGGAGCCAAGATGCCCCAGAAGGACCGCTTGAAGGCGGTGAATATCTCCCCTGGCTTCGCTGGCTCTCCACCTCCGTAGCCCTTTTTACGGGACACCAGATATACAGCTCCCATCATGAACAGCGCCACGACGGCCCCGGGGATGAAGCCAGCTGCAAAGAGCGCCGGTATGGAGACGTTGGCGACGCCTCCGTAGACTATAAAGGCGATGCTTGGCGGTATGACTATGGCAAGCCCCGATGCCACCGAAACCGTCGCAGCGGCGAAAGGCTTATCGTAGCCTGCGTTCGCCATTCCAGGGATGAGGATGAGTCCCAGCGCCGCCACTGTGGCAGGGCCTGAGCCGCTGACCGCCCCCCAGAATGTGGCGACCCCGACGGTGGCTATCGCAAGGCCTCCGGTCATGTTGCCGACCATCTTCTTCATCAGGACGATGATCCGCTCCGCTATGCCCGCCTTCTCCATGATGACCCCGGCCATTATGAAAAAGGGTATGGCCAGCAGGGGAAACTTGGCTATTCCGGCGAAAAAGTTGTAGGAGATCATGGGAAGTCCCATGTCCCAGAAGTGGACCACCACGACCGCCGCTCCGCCCAGGGCTATGGCTATAGGGACCTTTATTAGCAGAGGCACGACGAAGAGTATCATCGTCCAGAGTGCAGGATCGGAAAAATTCATCGTGATACCTCCTCAGTAGGATTTGTCCCTAAGGACCTGAACGGTGTTTTGCACTATCCTGACGATTATCAGCAGTGAAAAGACCGGGACAGCTATGGTGTAATACCAGACCGGTATGGCCAGCGACTCGGTTATGACCGACAGGTCCATCTCGTCTATGACCTCCAGTGATCCAAGCCATCCCAGGACGACGAAAAATCCTATGGACAGGGCGCTGGAGAGCAGAAAAAGGACCTTTTTGCACTTAACGGGAAGCCTCTCGTATACGAACTCCATCCCCAGATGGGAGCCCTTTTTGAACGCCACCGATGTGCCCAAGAGGACCACCCAGACGAACAGGTTGACCGTTATCTCCTCTGACCAGGACAGGGACATCTTTATGAAATATCTAGTTATCACGTTTACGAAGGATATGGTCACCATCACGGCTACCAACAGAGACCCCAATATCTCCTCGAAGTGATCCAGAAACTTGGAAAACATAAACCGCCACCCCTTTCGTATCACGGGAGAGAGGGAGGGGAGAGAATCTCCCTCTCTCTACAGGTTTTGTTACTGTACCGAAGCCATATCCTCCTCGGCGGCAGCTACTAGCTCGGGACCGATCTTCTTGGTCCAGTCCTCTCTCACAGACGCCGTGGCGTCCTTAAAGGCCTGAACGCTCTCAGGGGTAAGGTTCGTCACTGTCATGCCGTTTTCCTCGCAGAACTTGATCGGGTCTTTGACCTCAGGGGTCTTGCCGATGCTGTCGAGGTAGGCCAGAGAGCTTCCGTCGTCCAGGCCTATGCGGGATATTGCCTTCTGATACTTCATGGCGTCTACGGCACACTGGGCTATGATGGCCTGGTCCTTCTCGTCGAAGCTCTTCCACACCTTGGGGTTGACCGCAAGGAGGAGGGGATCTATGACGTAGTGCCAGTTGGTGAGGTACTTATGGTAGTCCCAGATTTTAACCGGGATGCATATCCCGACCAGAGGGTTCTCCTGGCCGTCGACAAGTCCCTGCTGGAATCCCGTCGTTGCCTCGGACCAGTTCATGTTGATCGGGTTGGCTCCAAGGGCCTTGAAGGTGTCGATGTAGATGGGGCTTCCGACGACCCTGAGCTTGAGGTCCTTCATGTCCTCGACGGTGGCAACCTCTCTGACGCTGTTGGTGAGCTCTCTAAAGCCGTTCTCGCCCCAGGCCAGGAACTTGACGCCCTTTTTCTCCACCGCGTCGATCATCATCTTGCCCGACTTGCCGTCCTCTATGGCGTCCATGGCGGCGTATCTTTTATCCACGTCCGAGGCTACGAAGAAAGGCAGAGCCGGAAGGTTCAGCTCGTTGACCTGGGGAGACCAGTTGATCGTCGACGCCAGCGAAAAGTCGATGGCTCCGTTCCTGAGCAGAAGGAACTCGGAGGTCTGTTTGCCGGCGAAAAGCTGTCCCGAGTAGTAAACCTTGACGTTGACCCGTCCCTCGGTCCTCTCGTTGACCAGCTCGGCGAAGTAGCCAGCGCCCATCCCCCAAGGGGTGACGGCGCCTGGGACGACGCTCATTTTGTACTCGTTCTTGTAGGAAGCGAATCCCGGAAGGGCGATGCAGAGTATCATGACAGTCAGCAGAACCGCAGAAACCTTTTTCTTCATTTCATTCCCTCCTTGCGATATAAGAAGCCCTGAGTTGCACACTAAGCGCGTTTTCACCGTGATCGACCACCTCCAACCTCTCCCGATCGATTGTGGGGCTCCGGTTTAAAGAGGGGAAATCCCGTCTCCTCGTCGAGACCTCGGATCCACCTCATTCCGATAAATTTGGTTATCGCTATCTCCACTGTGGCCAGGACCCTGTTGCGTCCGTCGTCGACGAAATGGCCGTAATAGGCCTTTGCCTCGTCAACCGCCACCGTCCCGTGGACGTGGATCGACAGCTCTCCCGACTCGCCTTCCGTACCGATAGTTCCGCAGGCCGAGACCAGCTCGAGAGGTCCTTTTACGTTAAGGGGCTCCCGGTAGGACGCCCCGGAGGGGGACGACTCGTCGGGGGATATGCATACCACCGTTGCGGAGGTCAGGCTTCCTAAGGCGGTGTCTATGGCTCCGCACTCCACCTGGTGGTGACGACAGATCTCCCTGATTCCCTCGAAAAGGTCGGTCCCAGGGGTTAGCCTGGCGACGATCTTCACCGTCCCCTCTGGAACCACCGACTGAAAGGCCGCCATGGCCTAGAACATCTTCCTGATAGCCTCCAGGATGGCCTGGGGCTTCAGACGGTACTCCTGCTCCAGAGGCCTGGCGAAGGCCACAGGGGTGAAGGGCGCTCCGAACCGGAGTATAGGGGCGTCCAAAAGGTCTATCGCCTCCTCGGCGACGATGGCGGAGATCTCCCCTCCGACCCCTCCCTGCTTGACCGCCTCGTGGACTATGACCAGCCTGCTGGTCTTCGCCACCGATTCGAGTATAGTGTCTTTGTCTATGGGGGAGATGGTCCTGAGGTCCACCAGCTCTATGGAGATACCCTCTTTAGACGCCATCTCCACCACCGGCTTGGCAACGGTCTGGAGACAGTTTGAATAGGACACCATAGTGACGTCGGATCCCTCACTGACCACCTTTGCCTTGCCTATGGGGGTTAGGTAATCGTCGGTGGGGACGTCCCCTTTTGTGTTGAACAGGGCCTTGTGCTCGAAGTAGATCACCGGATTATCGTCCCTTATGGCCGACTTCAGAAGCCCCTTGGCGTCCGCCGGATTTGACGGGGCCACCACCTTAAGCCCTGGGATATGCTGAAAAATAGCCTCCAGGCTCTGGGAATGCTGGGCCGCCGCCTGGTTGATAAGGCCGTCTGGAGCCCTGAGCACCATAGGAACGGTTTTTTGGCCTCCGAACATATAGTGAACTTTTGCCATCTGGTTGTATATCTCATCTCCGCAGACCATCATAAAGTCGGCGAAGTGCATATCCGCTATGGGCCTCATACCGGCGAGGGCCGCACCCACCGCCGCCCCTATGATGGCGGTCTCGGTGATAGGTGTGTCCCTGACCCTCTCGGTTCCGAAGGAGTCGGGAAGCCCTCTGAACTGACCGAAGATGCCTCCCTGTCTGACGATATCCTCGCCCATGACGAAAACCCTGTCGTCCCTGGCCATCTCCTCCTGCATCGCCTCAAGGGTCGCCTGAGAGAAGGTTATATTTTTAGTCTCAGCCATAATTCTTCCTCCTGACTACACGTAAAGGTCTTCGTAGAGCTCCGACGGATCGGGCTCGGGACTCTCGAGGGCGAACCGCACCGCGTCCTCTATGGCCGCCTCCACCTGGCGGTGGATCTCCTCAAGCTCCTGATCCGTCATGACCCCCGCCTCGGTGACCTTGGCCTCGAACCGGGTGATAGGATCGTTGGTCTGCTGCATATTCTGGACCTCTTCTTTGGTCCTGTATTTCTCAGGGTCTCCCACGAAGTGTCCCTTGATTCGGTAGGTCTTGCACTCCAGAAGGACAGGGCCGCCGCCGGACCGGATCGACTGGATTATCTCCTTCGCCGCCTCGTACACGGCAAAAACGTCGTTTCCGTCCACTATATAGCCCGGAATACCGTATCCCTGGGCCCGGTCCGCTACGTCCTCCACCGAGTTTGCCGTGTTGGTCGGTGTGGTGGAGGCCCACTGGTTGTTCTCGCAGACGAAAAGCACCGGCAGGTTCCAAACCGCCGCCATGTTCAGTGCCTCGTGGAAGGTTCCCCTGTTGGAGGCCCCGTCACCGAAGAACACCGCCGAGACTCGGTCGTCTCCCCTCAGTTTGGACGCCAGACCGGCGCCGACCGCCAGGGTATAGCCCCCTCCCACTATGCCGTTGGCCCCCAGCATTCCCACGCTGAAGTCCGCTATATGCATAGAGCCTCCCTTGCCCTTGCAGCATCCCGTCCTCTTGCCGAAGATCTCCGCCATCATGCGGTTCAGGTCGGCGCCTTTCGCAACTGTGTGGCCGTGACCTCGGTGGGTGCTTTCGATATAGTCCTCCTTGGTCATGTTGGCCATGACCCCGGTGGCTATCCCTTCCTCACCTATGTAGAGATGGACGAATCCCGGTATGTCCCCCGCCAGAAAATGATGTTCCACCTTCTGCTCGAACAGACGGATGGACACCATCTTTCTGTAGAGCTCCACCAAAAGGTCCCGATCATAGGCAGTGACCGGGACAAGCGGCTCTTTACGAATAGCTTTTGCACACATACGCTGAACCCTCCTCCTGTTGTGTTTACCCCACTCGCTTTTTATATAAAGGGGAAATCCCCTTTTTGACTCACTTGAGAAGATTGGTCTTGCCGAACTTTAGGTGGTCGTGGGTGGTGCGGACCGCCCTCTCCACGTCCTTGTCCTTTAGTGCCTGGACGATTTCCTTGTGGTAATTCAAGGACGTCTCGATGTCCTTCTGGGTTGTCAAAACCGACACCCCTACTGTGTGAAACCTCTGCCTGACCTGTAGGATGGCCTCCAGAATGGCCCTGTTGCCGTAGAGCTGGAGGAAAAAGTCGTGGAAACGGCTGTCCGCCTTGAGATATTCGTCCAGGTTCCCGGCGGCGCAGGCCCTCTCCTGTTCGGCGATAAGCCTGTCCAGCGTCCTGAAATGGTCCTCGGTCAGCTTGTCCGCCAGGTTTCGGACGACGAACTCCTCTATTGCCATCCTCATGTCGTAGATCTCCCTGGCCTCCACCACCGAAACGGTGTTTATGACCGCCCCTCTGTTTGGTATCACCGTGACGAAGCCCTCGGACTGGAGCTTCAAAAGGGCCTCCCTCACGGGGGTGCGGCTCATATCGAGCATCTGGGCCAGACTGTTCTCCGACAGACAGTGATCCTCGGTGATCTCCTTGGACAGGATCATCCTCTTGATGGCCTGATAGGCCTGATCCTTCTTCCTGCTCCTCAAAGCAACCCCTCCGATGCCCTTCAGTGTATGTATTCCACTTCCATACAAGTTGTACGTCACCTGGGCTTATGTAACTATACGGACTTTAAACTTGAAAATCAAAAGTTTTTCGCCGTTTATACAGTATACTTTACTGTTAAAATACAGGCTCTTTGTTTTTTTATGTGCAAGTTACTGTGCTGGAATAATCAGGCAAGGTCAAAAAATACAGCCCTAGAACGTTTCATCTGTGTAAAGCGGTTTTTTGAGGGGGATGTGAACTGAAAGAGATGGGAGGTTTGCTAAAGAGGCCCACTTTTGCGGTAATTTGCCGCTCTCTGTGGACTTGATGGCAGGTCTGTGTCTATACTGGGGCAGCCCATATTCATAGGGGAAATCCTTGAGCATGGAAGGATGATATAAATGGAGCGCAAAGCGGTTGTCACGGAAATTAGGGAGGGGATCGGCAAGATCACCCTCAACAGACCTGAGTCGATGAACACCTTCTCAAGCGCGCTGGCAAGGGACCTCTCCGACGCCCTGGAGGCCATGGAGTCGAACCCAGAGGTTGTGGTTATCGTCCTGGGTGGAGCGGGAAAGCACTTCTCCACAGGCATCGACCTGAAGGAGTTTCTGTCGAAAGAAAAGCACGAGATTCGGGAGTTTTTGCGGCTGATGGACCGGCACAACAACGTCCTGTTTGCCATGTCCAAGCCGGTTATTGCCTCCGTCCAGGGCTACACCCTGGCGAACGGTGCTGGGCTTGCCCTGGCCTGCGACTTCATAGTCGCGGCGGAGAACGCCGTCTTCGGCACCACCGCCATAAACGTGGGGCTCATATGCCTGGAGCCGGGCTATCAGCTTTCCCGCTGGATAGGCCCCAAACGGGCCCTACAATACGTCCTGACCGGAGACTTCATACCGGCGGAGGAGGCCCTGAGGCTTGGCATAGCCAGTCAGGTGGTTCCCCTGGAGAAGCTGGAGGAGGCGACCATGGAGTTTGCGGCAAAGCTGGCAAAGAAGAGCCCCCTTGCCCTGAAAACCGGCAAAAGGGGATTGCAGCAGATGGAGGGCCTTACCCTGGAGCGAGCCATAGAGGCAGCAGGGGAGAGGTTTGCCGCCCTGGCTGCGACGGAGGACGCAAGGGAAGGTCTGGAGGCTTTTTTAGGAAAGAGAGAGCCTGTGTGGCGGGGGAGGTAGGAGAGGAAAAGGTCAAGAGCCGTCCGATGGGGACGGCTCTTGCTGTTTTAGGACCTTTTTACGCCGAGGCTTCTACACGTTCTTTTTTCTGTTTGGTTACCATTCGGCTGATTTTCAGCGTAAGAAGATCTTACTTTGGCTCAAGCCATAAAGGTGCAGAGTAGATGTTTTTGACAACCAGTAGAAGAGTTTGATGTTTTGGTTGGGGCTAAGGATGTTTTTTACTACCAATTTCATTTTGAATCTTACCCTTTTTGGGTTATTATCAGGCGAGGATTTATCTCCATCTCTAATTTATATCGTACGTCGTAAGAGATCTGCTTCGGAAATAGAGAAGTGCATAAAGATACTTGAGGTGAATTTATATAAAAATTGCGTAGATTAAGTTTGCAAAGTATTTATGTTTAGCCTGGTTATGAGTTAAGAAGCGCGATGAATTTATTGAGTTACCCTCTAGCGAGGTACTCTTTAGATGCCTTTTTACGTATTGAGGTTATGTGCGACATGCTTCACAAGTTTTATGTTTGAAGGAGATGTGGTAAGTGTGAAAAAGCAGCAGGGAGCCGCAGAAACTCTTTTTGAAAATAGAAGAAAGAGTTCAGAAGCTACAGTTGCCGAGAGAAGTGACCAGACGTTGTACGAAGGAGAGTCCGGATCAGTAAAAACTTATCTTGGTACCTTTGAAACATTTGGAGACTATCGTGTTGTTGAACATCTCCCTTCTTACGGTGCCGAGTCGGACATTCACGTCATTGAGAGGAATGGGGATCGTCGTATCCTCAAACTTTATCGAATAGGTATCGAGCCCAAATTCGAAGTGCTTGAAAAAATAGAAGCACTGAGTAAGAACAATCCAAAAGATATGGTGCGCATATTTGAGACTGGTTTCGATGAAAAAAGCAAAAGATGGTATGAAATACAGGAAATTGCTCCTTTTGGTTCATTGAAAAATTATCTAACAAAAAATAAAGCAAAATGCATAACTCGTGCAAGCGCTTTATTCAATACTGTAGTGCGAGAAATATCCGCTAGCCTTATTGTTCTTCATGACAATGGTCTTCTTCATCTTGACCTGAAGCCGGGGAACGTTCTTATTCGCTCCGAGTATCCATTGGATCTCGTACTCACCGATTTTGGAGTGGCAAGCATTCTGGATCCGGAGCTATCAAAGAAGTTTACATCATCTCGCGGTACGCCGATGTACCAATCCCCCGAATCGGCGGTTGGAAGTATGGGAAAAGCCTCCGATTGGTGGGGGTTAGGGATGATCGCATTGGAAATTGCATTGGGGGAGCACCCCTTTCAAGGACTTAACTCTCAGGTGATTCATACAATCCTTGCAACGAAGCCAGTTGAGATTCCAGAGAGTTTACCGGAAGATTGCAAGCTGCTTCTACGTGGTCTGTTGACGCGAGACATGAAAAAGCGCTGGGGAGCAGAGGAAGTAACAAGATGGCTATCTGGAAAACGCGATATTCCAGAGTACTATGAACGAGCGCTTAAAGATGTTGCAAGAGAGGTGATTATGAAGCCCCTTGATTTCATGGGTGTAGAGTGTCACGATCTTCATGAGTTAGCGATAGCGTGTGCAAAAAACGAGGAATCTTGGAACAAGGGGAAGGGGTTATTGCTTCGCGGGAATATCCGTATGTGGCTTGAGGGAAGGGGGGAATACGAACAAGCACTTGATCTGGATGCTCTTATCGAGAAGGTTAAGGACGCAGAAGAAAAGATGTTCCTTTTCATTCATACTTACGGAAAGTCTTTGCCGTTAGTATTTATGGGAAAGCCGTTGACATTAAACAATATCTATCTTTTTTTAGGGAAGTACGCGAAGAAAGAAAACTTGGGGGAAGCCGAGACGAAAATCGTCACCAACCTGCTGAATGGGAATCTTTTATGTTTTTTAGAGCTATATTCTAAATTAAACAAAGAAGAAAATTTAAGTGAGATGTTCGCTGTTGTTAAGTTTCTAGCTGGAAATACTCCCGCAGATGCTTTTCAACTGCTTACTGTTCTTGTACGTAGGGATAAGTATTTTTTGCCCTTTTTGGGTGATCGTCCGTCACTAGATCGAGTTCTGAAGGCGCTCATTGACATGAAAAAAATCCCATGGACAAAGAAGCGATGGAAATCTTTTTCAGAAAAATATATTTGTCCTAAGAGTGTGATCGCTAATCTGAATCTCTCATCGGAACAATATACAAGCACTTTGTCCAACATTGAAGATCTTGAGCAGAACAAACTCTTTTTTTCGTGGGCGTTTGTTACGGGAGAGGAAAGGACTAAGCTTTGCGAGGGAACCTTCGAAAACTACAAGGAAATGGCGTTAAAGTTTTTTTGGGGCTATGACAAAGAAATTATAAATGTTATTTTTTATCTTTCTAATAAACTAGTTTCTAAATCATATAAAGGAAACGATTCTCTTGTGGTGGCACAAAGCAATCTTCTCCGCATATATATCACTCCTTTTATAGAGAAAAAAGTAAGCATTACTCAAAGTGATCGTAACCTTTTACTTTCACTTTACAATAAATTTATTAATAAAGATAAAGCAGGGATGGTCGTGCCCATGGAGACCGTTATTTCAAGAATACCAAGTAACTCTCATAACGATAAATTAATTAAAACATATGTTGAGATTAAAAAAGAACGATTTGCAAGAGAAAAAAAAGAGAACCAAAGGGACAACAATAAAAATCAGAACAAGGCAGTGCAAGTCCAATCGAAAAAAAAATCTCAAAACAATGATTTCGAAAAAAACAAAAAAGAAGCTCGTCGAAAAAAGGAAGACCAGTCTATTCCGTGGACAGCAATAATTTTGATGATTTGTGTTTGCTTAGTCTTAATTTTCTGGAATGTTATTGAGCTTTTTATCGGTTTGGTTGGTCTTGCTGCTTTAGTAAGTGTGTTTTTTTCACCAGGTGTAGGTGCAGTGGTTTTAATTTTGGGTATCATGGCTTTTTTAAATGGTTTGTAGGATGATTATAAATTGACATTTAAAGGCTATATTTTAGCTGACAAAATTCATGTTTTTTTTTATTTGAGATGGACCTTCTTGAGATGAAGCTTATCATTCTTTCGCCGTGTGTATTCCTCTGCAGTAAAGGAGAATTTAAATATTTTGTCTATGTAGTTCACAAAAAAACCTTGGAGGTGTAGTTCTAGATGCGGAGCCTATCAAGAGAGATGTCGCAAAAAGATCGAATTAACTGACTCAGCCTCTGCGTTTTTCTTCTTGTGACTTGGTTAGATTGGAATTTTTATAGCCTTAAGCATCTGATTTTCCTCGAAGAGTTCTTCGTAGGGGGGGCTGAAACATGGATAGGTCTCCCTCTTCAGGTTTATTGTGTTTTAATGATATTACATCACAAGGAACTAAACGACTGCTGATTTAAGATCTAAATTGGTAGGGCGATTGAATAGTTACGCCTAAGATATCTTGAGTAGCAATAAGGATGTGTCGCGATGAGTCAAGCCAGAGTGTCAGAAGTAGGACTGTGTCTGGAGGCTGTAATTTTTGGTGTAGGGTTCTTAGCTGTCGGTGCTGTTTTAGGAGTGGCATATCTTCTGGGAGACAAAGAGTCGGGCATAGGGGCAAACGTTACTTCGAAGGCTTCTGAAGATCGACGTGCAGAAAAAGCAAAGCAACGTCGTCTCGAAGAGCAACGCCGTATCGAGGAACAGCGTAAGGCTCTTGTCAAAGTTGCTGAGGGACTATCAAAGGAACTCTCTGCTCAAATTGACATGCTGAGTGACACGACGGCCAAGCGCTCTCTTAAAGAATTTCTCCAGCAGACTCTCTCATCTTGTAAGCTGGACATCCAGCGTGGCCATACGACTGTCAAAGAATCTTTTCGTGAGATAAGAGGCAAGCTTCTTGAGGCAAAGATGGATGAAGAAATGGCTAGTTCTCTTGTCTCCGGCTTTGAATCCCTCGTGTCCACAGTTGAATCAAACATGCTCCCCGGCTTTCGTAGTGATTGGAAGAAGTTGCTGGCCTCGGCCAAGGAAGTTCAAAATCTACCTGTTAACCGAAAAATAAATCAATTGAACTCCTTGATTAGCAAAGCAAATAACTTTGCAGTGCAAATGAATAAGGTCGCTACATTCTCCCTTGAAGGTATCGTTGAGGATATTTTTGTTGTGCCTCCACCTGCTCCCCAGGTTGAAGCTGCGGAGCAAAATAAGGATATCGAATTGATGCGGGCTGATATCGCGGACTTCGGTGGCCGAATTGCTTTTTTTGACAGACAAGAGGCCGAAATTTTACGCCCTCTTATGGAGGAGGCGACCTGCTGCACCAGTCATTTCCGGATCTCCTCAATACGTGATCAGGTCAAGACCACCTACGGTAGGCTAAAAGAGTGTAAGGTGCTCACAGAACTCTTCAAGCAAGAAATTAGGGAACTTCTGCCAGTCATGAAGCGGACTAAGAACTCTGAGTCTGTTATTGTTCGGATGGAAGAACTTCTTAGTTCAGAAAAAGTAGACAGAAACGATTTCTCTCCCCTTTACTGTGAAATTAAAACCATATTTGCGGAACAACTTGACTCCCTATTGGATGACGCGGTGGCTCGTAAGATGGGGAGTGTTCTGGGCGAAATGGGCTACTCTCTTATCGCCGAGGATAGGGTATTCGTAGGAGATCCGGTTACCTCGCTTCCACCAGGAGAGATCTGTTATCTGGAGTCACCGTACAAAGGATATAGAGTTATTGTCCGCATTGATGGAGGAAAATTAGCCACGAGATTGGTCCGCGTCGTCGCAAACGAGGATGAGGCAAAAGCCGGAGGGGAGTATCAATGCCAAAAAGATGAGGAAACCGGAAGGAAATGGTGCAAAGATCTGAATGCCTTCTATGATTCAATGGAGAAGGAAGGCATTTTTCTGAAGCCTGTCCATTGTAAGGAACCCGGTGAAGAGCCGCTTGACGTGGTTATCGACGATAAAATTGCCTCTCGCCATAGCAAACCAGTTAGAGAGAGCGTAAGACAGGGAAGGGAAATGAAATGAGCGCTGAGTTTATTCCCCTAAAGTGGGCAAGAGAACTACTCCGTTTTTTACCGGTCAAGTCACAATTTATCCTGTGGGGGAATGTTAATGATGTCTATCCTCTGCAAATTGAGCAGGGCGTGGTTTGCACTTTTCGTCTCTGCGACTTTCTCCAAGAAACGCTAAAGCGTGAAGGGTACTCGTTAGTGGTCAAGTACGAGCCTCTTATCGGATTTTCCCTTCTTGAAGGATCCCCCGCCCTTTTCAATGATGTAACTGGAGAGCAAATAGATTGTAATGGCAATCTTATTAAGGCTAAGCTCTCAGATGTAGCCAATGTTATAGAAAAACTCGTCGAGACAGATAAGGTGCACGTTGCTATCATACTGAACTTTGCTTCCAGAATACAGGAGCTCTGTCGGCCCGACTCCGAAGACTTTTTCTACCGGATGTTTCGCCTGGCTGGGAATGCTTCACCTAAAATTCCTAATAGGTCAGGGAGAGAGCCAATCTCTCCTGGTGCACCTGCTACACCTCTTTATCCACGTTTTAATCCGATTATGTGGATACTGGATAAGGAAAACGACCTTCCCGCATGGTTTGCTCTGGAGAATCAGAAGATTCGTGTCCTCCCGCTGCCGCGCCCGGATTATGAGATACGTCGTCGTATAGTCGAATCTATTGCACCCAAGATGATAGGATTCGATGATATGGATGAAAACAGGCGGAGAGAGAACCTTTCTATCTTCGTTTCCCAGACAAGGGGCCTCTTTGCAGAGGAAATTGTATCCATTGTCCAGCTTGCCCGGAAGGAAGAGCTTCGCTTTGCTGAGGTAGCTGATGCTATACGTGGTTATAAGCTTGGTGTTGTTGAAAATCTTTGGTCCAAACTGGATCTCGGAAAAATTGCTGATGCTGAAACTCTGCTCAGCGAAAAGGTCATGGGGCAAAATCACGCTATTCGTCACGCTGCCGATATCCTCAAGCGATCTGTGTTTAACCTTTCAGGAGCACAGTTCTCTAGGTATTCCCAAAGACCTAAAGGGGTTCTCTTCTTTGCAGGTCCCACAGGTGTTGGTAAGACGGAGTTGGCTAAGTCTATCACAGAATTGGTCTTCGGTTCGCCCACCAGCTATATACGTTTCGATATGAGCGAATTTGGACAGGAGCACTCCGACCAGCGTCTTGTTGGAGCCCCTCCTGGATATGTTGGATACGATGTGGGCGGCGAACTCACCAATGCCGTAAAGCAGAACCCTTTCTCTGTTGTGCTCTTCGATGAAATAGAGAAGGCTAACCCCAAGATTCTGGACATGTTTCTACAGATTCTTGACGATGGCAGACTCTCCTCTAGTAGGGGTGAGACGGTCTATTTTTCTGAGTGCCTTATCATCTTTACCAGTAATCTCGGTGTTTACGAGCAACTCCCGGACGGAGAAAAACTTCAAATCGTTTCACCAGATATGGAGTATGAAAAAGTATCTGATAAAATAGTTGGCGCCATTAACGATTTTTTTAAGTACAAGATAAACAGACCGGAAATTCTCAATCGTATCGGAAAGAATATCGTTGTCTTTGACTTTATCCGCACAGGCACTGCTGAGCGAATTTTCAACGCAATGCTAGCTAATGTTCTTTTTCGATTAGAAGATACGCACGGGATAACTCTTGATGTAGACGAAGCTGCAAGAAAGAAACTTGCGGAATTTGTATGCGCCGATCTCTCTATGGGAGGCAGAGGGATTGGCAATAATCTGGAGGAGATATTTATAAACCCCCTCTCCCGGGCCTTATTCGAGAAAGACATCCATAGCGGCGAAAAAACGCACCTTATTTTAACAGGTATTAATAAAAATGATGATGGCTGGTCGATCGAGATTGTTAGGAATGAGAAGAATATATGAAAGAGGATACTATGCTGCTTCGCCTTCTTCATTGTCCTGTTGAAACGCTTGGTCCCGGTAGGAGAATTGGTATATGGTTCCAAGGATGTTCTATCGGTTGCGAAGGGTGTATTGCCCCGGAAAATCAGCCCTTTGACCAAAGTTTTAAAACGTCGATAGAGAGCGTCCAAGAGCGAGTACGATACTTCCTTGAAGTAGATAGAGGCATTAATGGCGTTACAATTTCTGGTGGCGAACCGTTCGACCAACCGGAGGCACTTGCTTCTCTCATCAGTTTGCTTCGTGATTTGGGGCTGGACGATATCCTTGTCTATTCGGGCTACGAAAAAAAGTTTATTCTTCGAGATCATTCAAGAATAGCCCGATTACTTACAGCTCTCGTGGATGGTCCCTTTCGACGGGGAGAGCTTACGGAGGCTGTATGGAAAGGATCGGGAAACCAGACCCTTACTGTGTTTGATTCAAATTATGCGGAGATGTACATCCGTTGGTCAACAGAGACTAAGGGGCAATTGCAGATAGTGCGACATGAACATGATATCTATCTGGTAGGTATTC
>JAQUTB010000269.1 GCA_028709985.1 Dethiosulfovibrio sp. | reverse complement strand
AGGTCCATGGTTCTGATCATTTTTCCGGCCTCGAGAACCTCCTTGACCCTCATGACCAGCTCCAGGTAGGACCTGAGGGATTTGTCGTTTCTGGCGTTTCTCTCGGTCTTAACCACGTGTCTCTCGACCGTCTCCAGGTCGGCCAGGACGAGCTCAAGCTCTATGGTCTCTATGTCTCTTATGGGGTTAACGTCCCCATCGACGTGAACTATGTCCTCATCGTCGAAGCAGCGAACGACGTGGGCTATGGCGTTGACTTCCCTGATATGGGATCAAAAGGTGTTTCCAAGTCCCTCTCCCTTGCTCGCCCCTTTAACCAAACCGGCTATGTCGAAAAACTCGACCACCGCAGGTGTTATCTTCTCCGACTTAAACATCCTGGAGAGAACCTCCAGCCTTTCATCCGGGACCGCCACTACCCCTATATTGGGCTCTATTGTACAGAAAGGGTAATTGGATGCCTCCGCTCCAGCTGAGGTGATGGCGTTAAACAAGGTGCTCTTCCCCACGTTGGGAAGACCTACTATTCCAAGTTTCATCTATGTCCCTACTTTCCTGTTCGTGTTTTATGGGCCAATCGGCCCGATCATTGTACATGAGATCGCCCAAAAAGCCACCTTCTGATGTATTATAATAGTGTCAACTTTGAGATGGGAGGCCGAACAATGAGTATGTTTTTAGCTGTAACGCTATCGGCTACGCTTGCGACTCTGACTATGCTAACCACATCCTGGGCGGATGAGCCAAAGGTCGTCGAGGCCCAGATATACCCTGACCAGGCCATAATGGTCATGCCTATGCCCAAAGGAAGCCCATCGACGTTGGACGTTCCTGGGACGATAAACCCCACGTCCATAAAGCTGGAGTCAGACAGGGAATCTAAGATTACTGGGTTCTCCATGGAGGAGATACCGAGATCCAAATGGACGCCGCCGGCCCTGGCCGCTACCGTCGAGGAGAGGGATCTGCTTCATAGAGAACTAAACGAGATACAAGGAGACATTCAATCCCTAGAGCAAACCCTTAAGGCATTGGACGAGCTCAAACCTGAGATAACACCGTCTGAGGTAGAAAGCTACAGCTCGTCCATCCTGAAAACCCGTGGCGACTTGGTCAAAAGGCTGATAGAGAGAAAAGACGCCATGTCGAGGATATCCTGGAAACTTAACGACCTACAGGAACTTATAGACGACAGGATGCCCGATACGGATAACATGATGACCAGAATTTTGGCCGAATATTCGGGCTCTGGATCTATATCGGTCCGTTGTTCCTCTCCCCACGCTGGCTGGATGCCGTCCTACAGGCTAGATCTGGACATGGACAGGTCGTCGTTGACGGCGCAGCTCAACGGCACAGTTTGGCAGAGAACTGGGCTGCCTTTTTCCGGCAGGATCGGCCTCCACATGAACAGACCACCTAGATTCAACGACCCGATCAGGCTTGATCCTCTGACGGTCAGGTTAATAACGCCGTCCGATAACGCACCTTCCTACAGGGGAGAGACCAGAATGGCGGCCCCCATGGTGACAGAGTCGATGATGTCAAAAGCCATGGACGTCGCGGTTGAGGAGACCCTCCTGAACAGATCCTTCTCGTTCGAGGGGACGTTAAGAGGAGATGGAGTCCCGTCGACAGTGGTCCTGGAGAGGTGGTCCGCGGACATAAAATCGATTATGGTTACAGTTCCTTCTTTGTCAGAAAAACTGTGGCTTATAGCGGAGGGAACTTTACCCGACGTCCGTACCATGGAGGCCCAGGGAGAGATGTACGTCGACGGCAGATTCTCGGGCAAAGGCGACGTTCCCAAGCTGGTGAGAGGCGAGTCCTTCTCGATCCCCTTCGGGGAGGTTCCAGGAGTGCAGGTTGAGAGGGAAGATAAAATACCTCAGAGCGGATCCACGTGGATAGGAAAGGGGACCCTCAGGAAGGGATACTCCATAAAGATCACCAACGGACTTGATAAGGAGCTTTCCATGATCGTCAAGGACCGTGTACCGATAGCGACGGACGACAAGGTTTCCATATCGATCTCTACGATCACGCCGGCTCCTTCAAAAAAAGACGACGAAACTGGAATAGTAACTTGGTCGTTGGATCTTAAGCCCAACGAGACCAGCGAGATTCACGTGATATACGACCTGCGATATCCCTCCGACAAGGAGCTAGTCTTCTCAAGGTAAAGACCAACAAAAAAACGATCAAGGAGATGATCCTGTTGCGATTAACGGTCATCGTCGATAACCTCTGTGGCTCATCTCGACTTTGGGGAGAGCATGGACTGAGCATCATGATAGAGACACCCAGAGGCAACGTGCTCTTCGACACCGGGCAGGGGCATTCCCTGCTGAACAACCTGAACGAGCTTGACTTTTCCCTGGACCGATTGGATCGGGTTTGTCTGAGCCACGGCCATTATGATCACGCTGGTGGGCTTGCTCAGCTCATGCTCAGAAAACCGGAGATGGAGATATGGGCAAGCGAACATGTACAAGCTCCCCACTACAGAACTAGCTCAGGATCCAACGCCTATATAGGAATGGACGTAAACCTCGACCACAGGAGGTTTGTCCCTGTGAAGGATGGCGAACCGGTCGAGCTAGTTCAAGGGCTTTGGGCTTTCACCGTGCCGACAAAAAGCAGGGAGAAGATCGCGTCGCCCAGCAAACCCAGGCTAGTGGTGAAAAATGGCGACGAATGGGTCGAGGATCCTTTCGAGGACGATCTGTCACTGTTAGCGCTGGGAACCCATGGGCCCTCGCTCGTGCTTGGCTGTGCCCATTCTGGAGTTATAAACATCATGAGGTACGTCAGAGACAAATTCGACTACGACAGCTTTTACTCCGTGGTCGGTGGAACTCACCTGTCCGCTGTCCCGAAGGCTACACTCGAGGGAGAACTGAAAAAAATAAACTCCGAATTTAAAATAAAACTATGGCGACCTAATCACTGCACCGGTTTTTCAGCGGCCTCAGCGTTGGCATCTCTCCACGATAACGTGAGCTGGGCTTCGTCGGGGACCTCCCTTGAGATCTGATGGCTAATCTTAACGATAAGGAGGATAGGGGAGGTGCGGTGTGGCTCACCGTTCCACCTATACCAACGCTTGCGATAGCACTAGCTCTGTTGCCTTTCTCGGACAGTTCCAGAAGCCTTACTATGGGAGCGGCCTTCTGGCTCTTCGTGACGATGATATACATGATTATCTCCGTAGCTTACGTTATATGCCTGGGAAGAGACATCAGGGGAGGTCTTTCCCCACTACAGATACTGGGGCAGGG
>JAQUTB010000268.1 GCA_028709985.1 Dethiosulfovibrio sp. | reverse complement strand
CGCTCTTCCGATCTAGCCGCCAATCCCGAGCTGGGAGGACAGGAATTTCGTTCCAGCGGTGTAATGGCGGATTTTCTAAAAGAAGAGGGTTTCAAAGTAGAGATACCATTTATGGATATACAAACGGCCTACAGAGGGATCGTGGGAGAGAACGGCCCCATAGTCGCACTTCTGGCCGAGTACGACGCCCTGCCCGGGCTTGGACACGCCTGCGGCCACTGTCTGAGCGGCTCTATGAGCCTCCTAGCCGGATCCGCCCTAGCCCAGATAGCAAAAGAGGCAGAGGGAACAATATGGGTCGTGGGGACACCTTCGGAGGAGACCGACGGAGCCAAGGTCACCATGGCCGCCTCGGGGCTTTTCGATCCGGTCTCGTTGGCCATGATGATCCACGCCAGCTCAAATAACTCCCTGGTCAGGTACAGGAGTATGGCCATGGACGCCCTGGAGTTCCGGTTCAAGGGCAAGGCAGCCCATGCCTCCGGCTCACCCTGGGAGGGCAAAAACGCCTTAAACGGAGTGCAGCTTCTGTTTCACGCTCTGGATATGATGAGACAGCACGTAAAGCCGGACGTCAGGATACACGGCATAGTCACCGACGGAGGAGCCGCCCCCAATATAGTGCCTCAATCGGCTTCGGCGAAGTTCTACTTCCGCGCCCCGTCCAGGGCCTATCTCAACGGGATAATGGAGAGAATTTTGGACTGTGCCAAGGGGGCCGCTATGGCGACCCAGACGGAGGTATCGTGGGAAAACGTCGAATTCAGCTTCGACGAGATGATCCCCAACGATCCGGCAGAGTCCATGATTGAGTCCATATTCCGCGAGATGGGGGTTCCCTTCGAGGATCCAACCTCACCTTCAGGCTCCAGCGACGTGGGCAACGTATCTCAACGTTGCCCAGCCCTTCAGCCGGAACTGGCCATAATGGACAGCTATGCGGCCCATCACACGGTGGAGTTCGCGCAAGCTGTCACCACGGAGAAGGCTCACAGAGCCATGGAACTAGGGGCCAGGATAATGGGACGGGCAGCCATAAGAACCTGGCTGGACAGTGACCTAAGGGAAGCTATGAGAGAGCGGATAACCCGATCCGACTTATAATCAAAAAAGGAGGGCCTCATGGCGATGTGGAACTTTTTTAAGTTAACGTCAAGAGACATTGAGACCACAAAAGGACCTCAACTAAAAAAGGTTTCCCTGTTCCTCTTCGTCGCCATGGCGGTTTTTGTGGCATTTATATCCGGTCAGCTATGGATGGATCGCAGGGCAATAGAGAGACAGGAGAGCTCCTTTAACAGACATCAGGCCAGACAGATAATGATAGCCAGACAGGCCATGGAGGACCACCTGAGGTCGATAATAAACAGAATATCCATAATGGCGGTCACCACGGTGTCCGAGTCGCTCAAGGTGGACTCGTTCCACTTTATCCAGGATGGAATGACCACTTTGGTCAGGTCGAACGACGATATCCTGGCGTTGCTCTTCAGGCTTGACACCAGAAAGGACAGGATCTTCTCGTATCATAGACCTCTCTCCCCGGGAACTACAGCTCTCAAGCTGGGGAACTCTGCCCTGGAATGGGACAACTATATGAAAAACGCATCCTCCCCCATAAGGGTGGACAACGTCGCCATAATAGACAACCACCCCCTGATGACGGTCGTCATAAACATCTACTCGGCGAAAGGGGAGAAGAGGGGGCAGATCGTCGCGGTCATAGACCTAACTGCGGGGATAAATCGCTACATGGTCCCTCTCAGAGGAGGGCTGAGGGGCTCGGCCTATCTGCTGGACGACAAGGGAATCATACTGTATCACCCGATGATGTCCATGGTAGGGATGCCGGTTAAAGACGCAGTCCTTCCTGAAAAGCCAGGCGACCGATCATGGGAACTGATATACGACCAGCCCAGCGGCTCAGGTAGCCACATGGAGACCGGCCCAGGAGGGGTTGAACCCACCAGAAAGCTGGTGGTATGGGATACTATAAGGATCCTGAACTACAGCTTCGTAATGGTACTGTCCACCCCTGACAGGGATATAGACGTCATAGTCAAGGAGGACAGGGCCCTACGCTTCCTGCTTGGGGTGTTTTTAGTCGGGATAGCCGCGACTTCCCTTCTCTGGTGGAGAGAGCTATCGCACAGAAAAGAGCTGAGGAGAAGCGAGGCCAGATATCAGGCCATAATAGACGACCAGTACGAGCTGGTCACACGCTTCACCCCCGATGGGACCTTCACCTTCGCTAACGACGCCTACTGTAGGTTCTTCAGTTTAGATCAGAACAGCCTGCTAGGAGCTCATCTGAGCGATATCAGACCTCAAAGGGACGTCGACACCATAACTAGGCTGTTTCGCTGTATATCGCCGGAAAACCCCTCCAACCTCAACGAGGAAAGGATAGACCTGCCGGACGGGACGGTGAAGTATCTGAGCTGGAGCAACAGGGGAATATTCGACGACTCGGGCCGCCTGATCGAGGTCCAGGCCGTCGCCAGAGACGTCACGGACAGAAAAAACATTGAGATAGCCCTACAGGAGGAGGCCCTACAGCTAGAAAAACTGAACAGGATGGCCCAACAACTCACTGCCACCGAGTCGAGGTCCGAGCTGGTGAAGATGTTGCTCTCCGCCCTGACCAAGGACATGGGCCTTCTCTACGCCAGCCTCACCCTTAACTCCGACGACGGTTCCAAAAGGGTTTACGGAGAGGGTCGAACCAACTCGTCGGTAAACCTCGAGGGAGAACGGCTCAACAGTCATTCGATCCCTCTGGTGTTCCGTGATAAAGACCTGGGGTCAATAGATGTAACGACGGAAAAGCCACTGAACGAGATGGAGATAAGGATGATATCGATCCTGGCGGACCATACAGCAGGGCTCCTTGAGCTCAAGTCCATAATGGAGATGAGAACCCAAGAGGCACTGGTTGACCCTCTGACCAACATCTGGAACAGAAGGTTCATACTGAAACACCTGGAGCTGGAGGGGAGCAGGATCCGAAGATACGAGGAGAAGGCCAGCCTCGCCCTGATAGACCTAGGTGACTTCAAGCTCGTAAACGACCTCCACGGCCACGAGGCAGGCGACGCCACGCTGCGCAAGGTGGCGAAGATCCTGGAGGAGACTACGAGAAGCTCCGATATGGTAGCGAGATACGGAGGGGACGAGTTCCTCGTCTACATGCCAAACACCAATCCCCACCAGGCAACTGTGGTGATGGCCAGGGCAGCACAGGTAGTCGCAGTGAGAGACTTCCCCCACCCCATAGTCCTG
>JAQUTB010000267.1 GCA_028709985.1 Dethiosulfovibrio sp. | reverse complement strand
GCCTGGCGAGTACAGTCTTCGTACAGGCCCGAGCTGGCGGATCGTAAGCCAGATGGAGGAAACTCCGCCGGAGAGGTTCGTCGTGACCATAATACCCGGAACTATGCTGGAGGACTTTTTCCCTAACAGCCCGGACATCTCGGTGGACGGGATATCAGCTTTGTCGGACGACGAACTTTTCCCAGATGACATGGTCAAATTATTGCCGAAAGACGACGCCTTCAGGGCAGCGTATCTGTTGCCTGAGACTTATCACCTTCCAGATAGAGATCCTCGATCTTTGATCGTTCAGTCCTCAAGGGAGTGGTGGCTCAAACTGGGCAAATCCGTCGATGTCTCGTGTGATCTCCTCGAGAAGGCCACCGTAGCGTCTTTGGTCGAGATGGAGTCCTTGAGGGACGACGAAAGGGCAAAGATAGCCGGAGTGATCTTCAACAGACTGAGGAAAAACATGCCCCTGCAAATAGACGCCACTGTGGTCTATTCCTGGAAAAAAATGGGAAAGGACCTGAGAAGGGTTACATATGAGGACCTTAAGGTCGATAGCAAGTATAATACCTACAGGATCAAGGGGCTTCCCCCCGGTCCGATATGCATTCCCTCTTTGGCTTCATGGAGGGCTGCTCTGGCCCCAGAGGATCACAGATACCTCTATTATGTGGCGGATGGGACCGGAGGTCACGTGTTTTCCGTCAGTTATGAGGAGCATCGAAAGGCGATAAGGTCTATTAGAGGAAAGTAGTGCCTATCTCCAAGGAGGATTACCGTAAAATGGTCGATATTCTGAAAAAACGCTGTCCTGGCTGCGGAGCCTATTTCCAGGAAGAAAATCCCGAGGAAGCGGGGTATCTCCCTCCCGGTAAAACTCCAGATGGGAAGGTCCTCTGCCGTAGATGCTTCCAGATGAGGCATTATGGGGTGATGAAAAAGGCGTCCATAAAGGACAGGGCTATAAAGAGCGACATATTAAGTCAGATCAAAAGGTGTTCTGCTGTACTTATGGTGGTGGATATCTCCCAGTTCGAGATATCGTCCGAGGCCCTTAACTGGGCGGTCGACATGGACAAACCGGTCTTCGTCGTCGTGAACAAATGCGACGTGTTAAAAAGATGGATGACTACCTCCCAGATATCTAAGTGGGTTTCAGAGCGTCTTCACCTGGACCCTAACAGGATTATCTCCATTTCCGCCAACGACAGGAGGGCGGTCGCTAACCTGAGACACAGGATAGAGGATACCTTCTCACCTGGAGAGACGGTCCTGCTGCTGGGGACGACTAACGTGGGTAAAAGCACCCTTCTATCCGGCCTCAGCTGCAGCGACGTACCTACCATATCGACTTTGCCCGGGACCACACTGGGAATAATAGAGGGAACCAGCAAAAACGGGAATATCACCTATATAGACGCCCCAGGTCTCAAGGAGTCGAATCCATGGCTTTCCAGGATGTGCCCTAAGTGCCTTACGGCCCTGATACCTCACAGGTCCTTTAGTAGCTGTTCCGCCACGATAAAGCCAGGGCAGGTGATAGCACTGGGCGGTCTTGGGTGGCTCAGAGTGGACGACTGCGGCGATAGAGGCTGGATAAAGGTGGAAACCTTTGTCCCTGAGAAGGTTACAGTACACACCACCAACGTAGAAAAGTTCAAGGCTCTCTGCGAACCGTTTAGGGGAGATCTGATGTCGCCACCTTGCGAAAGCTGTTGGAGCTCCCTTCAGGGACCCAATTATCTGGAACATTCTGTGACGTTGCACGTGAATCAGGATTTGGTGATACCGGGATGTGGTTGGATTACCGTAAGGAGTGGCAACTTCCTTGGATCCATCAGCCTGCCACAGGGAGTCGATCCGGTCGTCCGCCCCTGCTTGGTTCCTTCGGAGGCGATCAGAAAGACCGGAAGATCCCGATGATGAAGTTGTTGGACTCGTTAAAGGAAAGGTGGAGCTCTGAGGTAAAGCTCAGCAGAGCTGAACTGGGTGACCTTTACATACAGAGTTCCTCTGGCCATCACATGGTTTTGGACGACGGCAAGATAGAGGAGACCGGGTCCTCTACGGCATCGGGGGTCGGTGCCAGGTTGATGGTGGACGGAAAAACCCTTTATTCCAGCAGAAATGGGACCGATGGCCCCGCTATCGCCGGTGTCATGGAGGATCTATCAAACCTGGGTGGATGGGCCTTTAGCGACACGCCCGATGGTGGGGATATCATTCTTCCCCCCAATATACCGGTTCCGTCCCTTGGAGACAGGCTGAAGGCCATAGATAGTGGACTTCGCAAGAAAAGTTCCCGTGTATCTCAGGTCGAGATGGCAGTATCAACGTCCGAGAAGTCCATAATGATCCTTAAGGATGACGGCAGGCTTTTCAGGGATATCAGAAGATACTCCATGTATAACGTAAACGTGGTGGTCCAGCATAGAGGAGAGACCCAGACTGGCCTGAAGGTGTCTGCCTGTAGGGGGTCGATGGAGGAGCTTCTCGCGTCGGTGGATCTGGAGGCCTTGGCTGACCAGGCTCTCGGTACGGCTGAGCTGATGCTGGCGGCTATGGAGTGTCCCGCTGCGACTATGCCTGTCATAATGGCTGGAGAGGCAGGCGGTACGATGATACACGAGGCCTGTGGACACGGCATGGAGGCGGACATCGTCGACAGGGAATTCTCCGTCTACAGGGACATGATAGGCAAGATGGTGGCCTCGCCATCGGTAACCATAGTGGACGACGGATCTATACCTGGTCTCTACGGTAGCTACGATATAGATGACGAGGGTACTCCTTCCCAAAGGACCGTACTGGTCGAAAAAGGGATGCTTAAGGGATATCTCACCGATAGGGAGATGGCCTTAAGGCTTGGTCTTCCTCTCACAGGAAACGGAAGAAGATCCTCTTATAGGGTTCCGCCTCAGCCTCGTATGTCTAATACCTTCGTGGAGCCTGGCGATGGGTCTCTGGAGGACTTTATATCCTCGGTTGGACACGGCCTCTTAGTCCGTCAGATGGGTGGCGGAGAGGTAAACCCCACTTCGGGAGACTTCGTGTTTCACGTCACAGAGGGCTATCTCATAAAGGGCACTTCTCTTCTTCCAGTCAAGGGAGCGGTCCTCACCGGCAACGGTCCAGATGTCCTCGAAAGGATAGAAGGGCTAGGAACCAGCATAAAATTCGTCCCCGGACATCGCGGTAAAGGTGGTCAGAGCGTGCCGGTTACGGACGGACAGCCGGCGCTTTTGGTGGATGGTATAACGGTAGGAGGGAGTTCGACGGAGATATGACCGAAAAAAACGACGTTGATCTTGTTATCAG
>JAQUTB010000266.1 GCA_028709985.1 Dethiosulfovibrio sp. | reverse complement strand
TTCGGAGCCAACTTCTTCGCCGCCATATCAGGAGCATTTATGTACTTCGCCACCCTTACGGAGGTTCCAATACTTCAGGGGCTTATAGGATCTGGAATGGGACAGGGCCCCGCCCTTGCCCTTCTCTTAGCGGGACCGGCCCTGTCACTGCCCAACATGCTGGTAATAAGGAGCGTCATAGGGACAAAAAAGACCGTCGTCTACGTCAGCTTGGTGGTGGCGATGTCCACAGTAATAGGGATATTATTCGGCTACGTAGCCTAAATACACCGATAACGGAGGGAGAAAGAGATGAGAGAGAGACCGACGATACTTTTCCTCTGCACCGGCAATTCATGTAGGAGCCAGATGGCCGAGGGCTGGACCAACCACCTATGGGGAAACCGATTCGAGGCCCTATCGGCGGGATCCGCTCCCCACGGCTTGGACCCTAGGGCAATCGCGGTGATGGCCGAGGCAGGGGTGGATATATCGGAACACCGGTCGAAGAGCGTCACCGAGTTTTTCGACTCGCCTATAGATCTGGTGATAACGGTGTGCGACAGGGCAAAAGGAACCTGCCCGGTGTTTCCAGGGGACACAAAGACGATCCACTCGGGCTTTGAGGATCCGCCAGCTATGGCGAGGGAGACCGAGGACGAGGAAGAGGCGTTAGGCTTCTACCGAAAGGTCAGAGACGAGATAAAGGCCTTCGTTGAAGGGCTACCTGAGATAATAGATCGAGATTAAGGTGGTGAGAGAGAAAATGACAAAAGGGATATCGATTTTCGAGAGGTACCTGACCCTATGGGTGGGACTGTGCATCCTGGGAGGGATAGCCCTGGGGAAGGTCGCCCCGAACCTGGCGTCGACGTTGGACGGAATGGCTATAACCGTAAACGGCGCACCGGTGGTGTCCATCCCTATAGCTATATGCCTGTTCGCCATGATGTACCCCATCATGGTAAAGATAGACTTTAACGAGGTCATAAAGGCAGGAAAGAGCGCCAAACCAGTGGGGCTCACCCTGTTCATAAACTGGGCCATAAAGCCCTTCACTATGTACGGAATAGCCCTGTTCTTTCTGGGTTTTGCCTTTAAGGGCTTTATCGGCCCCGACGCCATGGACCTGGTGAAGATGCCCTTTGGACTCGATCTGGCCGTAGGCTCCTCCCACGGGGCGGGGACGGTCGTCATGTCGGAGGGGATAAAGATGCTCCAGATTCCCCTTTGGAGGAGCTATCTGGCGGGGACCATACTCCTGGGCATAGCCCCCTGCACAGCCATGGTACTCGTCTGGGGCTTCCTCTCCAAAGGCAACGACGGCCTGACACTGGTCATGGTGGCCATAAACTCCCTGACCATGCTGGTTCTCTACGGAGTTCTAGGGGGCTTCCTCCTGGGAGTGGGAAGGCTTCCGGTTCCATGGCAGGCGCTGCTCCTCTCCATAGGGATCTACGTCGCCTTGCCCCTTCTGGCGGGATACTTCTCCAGAAAGTGGATATTAGCGACCAAAGGCAAGAGATGGTTTGAGGAAAAGTTCCTTCACGTCCTGACGCCGATCACCATAGTGGCACTGCTTGCGACCCTGGTCCTGCTGTTCTCCTTCAAGGGAGAGATGATCGTCCAAAACCCTATGACCATACTGTGGATCGCTATTCCCTTGTTCATCCAGACTGTGCTCATCTTCGCCTTGGGATACGCCGCCGCCAAGTTCATGGGGCTGTCCTACAGGGACGCCGCTCCTGCGGCGATGATAGGGGCCTCTAACCACTTTGAGGTAGCAATCGCCACTGCGACCATGCTCTTCGGCCTGTCATCCGGGGCGGCTCTTGCCACTGTGGTAGGGGTTTTAATAGAGGTCCCGGTCATGCTAATGCTGGTCCGATTCTGCCTCAGAACTCAGCACTGGTTTCAGAGATAACGGCAGCATCTCAGTCGAAAGACCTCCCTGCGGAACATACCGCAGGGAGCAATCAAAAACATAAAAAAAGGATGATTAAACCACATGAACAAAACTCCCAGAAATTTTAAACCTTTGATAAAATTAATGGCGATACTCCTCATTTCCTTAGCCGTAGGCGGAATTTGGCTTGTAAAGAACGGTGAAAAAGGAAATTTTCAGGAAACATCCCCTAGCTCCGGTCAGAATCCCGATTTTGCTCTCCACGTAACCGAAGCGCTTGACATCGAAAAACTCAAATCCTATGGACTACCGATCATCATAGACTTCGGTGCTGACTCCTGCATTCCGTGTAAGGAGATGGCTCCTGTCCTAAAAGAGCTGAACGAAACCCTTCGAGGAAGAGCTATCGTCAGGTTCGTAGACGTGTGGAAAAATCGAAACCTGGCGGAGGGCTATCCTCTAAGAACTATCCCAACTCAATTTTTTTTCGATAAAGAGGGCAAACCCTTTACCCCTTCCGATTCAACAGGGGTTTCTATGCAAAAATATTCCAGCAAGGACACGAAGGCCCACATCTTTACCCTCCACGAGGGGGGCTTGACCAAAGAACAGCTCCTTGGGGTGCTCGGAGAGATGGGGATGGAATGATAGACGGCTGGCTTGAGATCATCTCGGAATCGATACAAACCGGCACTGCCCTCGCCCCGATTCTCGCCCTATTGGCCGGAATAGCCACCTCTATAACTCCATGCGCTCTGACAAGCGTCCCCCTCGTGATCGCTTACGTGGGGGGAACTAGCTCCAACGATCCACGAAGAGGTTTCGCCCTCTCTGCGGTGTTCTCCCTCGGTATGGCGCTGACCTTCACCTCTCTAGGAGTCGCCGCGTCCATGCTGGGAAAGCTGATGGGAACGTCATCCTCGTGGTGGTACATCGCTCTCGGTATAATTATGCTGCTAATGGGCCTACAGACAATGGGCATTTTCGATTTTCTTCCGTCAACGCACCTTCTCTCTAAGAACACAAAAAGAGGGTACGTTGGAGCCTTCATAGCAGGGATTTTAGGGGGGTTCTTCTCATCTCCCTGCGCCACGCCAGTCCTCGTCGTGCTGTTGAGCATAGTCGCTGGAAGCGGGGAGATTGGACACGGAGTCCTTCTCTTGTTGCTCTACTCACTGGGTCACAGTGTCTTAGTTCTGGCAGCAGGGACATCGGTAGGATTCGCATCTAAACTCATCGCGAACAAAAAATACGGCATTTTCAGTTCCGCCCTGAAATACTGTTTAGGTATAGGAGCAATAGCCATATCTTTTATGATGTTCTACATAGGATTTTAAAGAGGGGAGTTGAGGAGACTATGGACGACATACGTAGCTACAATAAAAATCAGTACGCAAAAGCTATAAAGAACAGGACCTCTTGTTGCGGCTCAGGAG
>JAQUTB010000005.1:1217-15532 GCA_028709985.1 Dethiosulfovibrio sp. | reverse complement strand
TAGCCACAGTGGCGGGATTCCCCATACTTTTCCTTATGATGGCAATGGCCTTCACCATCTGTTGGATGATAGTGCGTCACTCTAGGGGAGAAAAGGTCCTGCTTGTAAAGGAATAGCAGAATAAAAAAAGGGCGAAGAGCGGATTTATCCTAATCCAGTTCTTCGCCCTTTTTTTAGCTTAGGCCGTCCAGCTCCTTTTTTATGAGGTCCATCTTGTGGGCGACCCCCATCTCACGGTACAGGGAAAGGGAGTCCATGAGATACGTCTCTTTTGATCCGCTCAGATAACGGCCCAGCTCTCCATCGCTACAAGCACGTCTTTTAAGCTGGGCTTTAACCCAAAGTTGAAGAGCAAGCCAGTGTCTCTTGTGTAGCGGGATACACAGCTCATCAGCCTCCTTAAGATATCTCAATGCACTGGACTCATCGCCCCTCCCAAAGGCCCTGAGCGCCATCAGGCTGAATATTATCGAGTTTCCCCGCCGCCACTGGCATACCTCCAGATACCCCTTAGCCGAATCCATATGGCTATCCATCGAGGATCCCTTACCCAAATCCAATGCGACATGAGCCGCGTTGCTGTGAAAGAGACATAGCCCCCGGAAGAACCCCCCCTCTTCGCACCTTTTTATGCAATCCTGGTATATGGATAGGGCCTCCTCCAGTCTACCGGTGCGATGGGCTAGATCCCCCAGATAGCTTTTTGCCCCTATTATCTGCAAAGTATAGGGCTCATCGATCGCCTCGATCGCCTCGAAACGCCCAATTGAGGACAGCAAAGCCCTCTCCCCTGGGCCATAATCCTGGGTGAATATCCTGGCCATTCCCAAAAAACGCAATGCCATAGCCTTGACTGGCTCGTTTCCTATCTGACCAGCCGCACCGATCAGCCTTCTGGCGTAGGCTGTTAGCAGCCTTCCGTCCTCTATCTGTATCCCGTAATAGCATAGGTGTTGAAGACATTCTGCCTCCATCGCCCAGTCTTTCCTTGCGGTCGCACGATCAAGAGCCGTCTTGACCAGGATTCTGCCGAGATCGTAGTCCCCCCACCACAGATGGTATCCCCCGTGTATCGCCATAAAGACGGTCTCAAGCTCGTGAAGCTTGCTGGATATGCCGCTCTCTCTCTTTATCTCCCTTATCAAGGCCTGGGAGCTCTCAAGCTCCTTTACGGTGTACTCTCTGCTCCCAAAGGACGTAGAGGACTCCTTAAGAACGTAATCGTTGAACAGAGGGAAAAGCTCATAGTTTAAATTTATATGTAATTTTAATTTTTTCAAAGTATACTCAAGCTCTTCAAGCTTCAACCCAGCCTTCCTGCAATGCTGGATGAGACGGGAGCAGGCGAGATCGTTCCAGGACCTTCCGGCAAGCTCGCCCATCAAGGACAGGGCCAGTTCGGAGTGGAGCACCCTCTTTCTGGACTCGGACATTTTTCCGTATACGTGGTCCTTAACCTTACCGTGGATAAACTCTATGTAGAGCTCCCCTCCGTCGTCCCTTTCCTCAGCTAGGATTGACCTACCTCTCAGCCCCTCAACGAGATCGGCAAGTTCCGGCTGAGAAAACCCGCAGATCCTGGAAAGAGATGACCACTCAGCCCTCAGAGAATACACTGAAAGGCACTCCAGAAGGGATCTCTCACGATCTGTCAGGTCCGACAGGTGGCCGTCTATAGCGTCGGAGAGGCTTGACGGGGTCTCGTCCAAGGGACGCCCAGACTTGAGGGATCTGAGAGACTCCACCAAAAATAGCGGAAGACCGTCTGTGACGGAGAATATCCTGTCCAGCTCCTCATCCGAGAGATTCCCGTTACGGATGAAGCTGCGACATAGACATTCTGTCTCTGACTTTGAGAAACACTTCAGATCCAGGTTGAGCAGGGCTATCCGGCCAGCCCTTCCCAGCGAACGAACAAGAAAGGAGCCGGATCTATCCGAATGAGGGCGGGATGAAAGAAATAAAGTAACGTCGCAAATGGTATGCACCATCAGGCTCTCAAGGACCGCCAGGGAAGCCTTATCAAACCACTGAAGATCCTCCATCACGAGAATCATGGCCTTATGCTTTGCGATCTGAGAGATTATATCCGACAACATTAAGCCTATCCTATCAGGGGATGCAGGCTGAAACGACGTGGACTTTATCCCCAAAGAAGGAAAACTCTCCCCCAATAAAGACCAGACAGAGGAGGGGACATCCAGCTTTTCAGGCGGAAAAGCCCTAACCATCATCCCCAACAGGTCGTTCCAGGGAAGAAGGGGATAGCGGTCCTCCCCTGGAACAGCACCACAGCGTAGGACCAAAGAGTCTTGACATAGCAGTTTAACAGCTCTGTCTATAAGGGAGCTCTTTCCAACTCCGGCCTCCCCCGATACCCAGACGCATCTTGGGCCACCTCTCTCTTCCACGAGAAAGGCGCCTATGGCTGCAAGCTCCTCGTTCCTCCCGCAGAAACGAGAAAGTCCGTCGAATTCCGAGGTAACAGAGCTGGGAAAAGCACAGGACGGCCCGGAAGACCTCTTTGACATGGCCTCATCGAAGAGTCGCTCCGTATCCGGCGATGGGGACAGCCCGAGCTCAGAGGCAAGACGCCTTTTGAGGAGACGATAAACCTCATCAACCCTGCCGTGACGCCCCAGGGAGGACAGACACCTAATCAGGCGACAATAGGGCTCCTCGTCCAGAGGGTCGGACTCTATCATCAGTTCTAGAGGCGGTATGGCATTGGAATAGTTTCCAGCCCCTATCTCGTTGGAAACCATATAGCTGAGGAGGGAACGATATTTTCTCTCCACGTCCCTCCTGGTAGAATCCATCCACTCATCGAACCTCGGACACTCCGATAGGTGAAAACCCTCCATGAAGGGTCTAGACATCGCCCTAAGTTCGTCCAGGGATATATCCTTGCATGAAAGTCTATCCAGATCTAGATCGATAGAGGAACGATTTACGAAAATCCACTGTCTATCGCCGTCTATAATCCCGTGAGGTAGGGTCTGCTTAGCCTGATAAAGGGCGTTTCTTAGGTTTCTGAAAGCCATATCCCCATCTTTGTCCCCCCAGAACACGTCCGCAAGTACCTCTCGAGAGACTTTAAGCTCCACCGCCATATAGCAGACAAGGGCTTGGACCTTCCGAAAGGGAAAGGATAGAGGTTTCCCTTCAACGGAGAAAACAGGCGGCCCTATAAGACTGATCTTCAAAGTCACGGCGACATCTCCTCTCATATCAGGGTCGTACGAAAAATATTATAGACCAAAATCAATCGCAATACCCTCACATAGACCGATTATCAGGATATCCCTCTGACTGGATGACGACGTGACTTTGCGCAGTAATTGTAGGGTAAATTCAATATTTATTTGACAGTTCGAAAATCCAGGTGCTACAATAGGGGTGGCTCGCGCTTTGATGTATTCTTTTTGAGATAAGAGGCTTTTATCAATCTTTGAGCCGTATCCTATTATCTACCCCATTGGAGGTCTGAGCAAAAATGAGAGACACCGTGGTAATCGACGGACATTCACTAACGCTACAGGACTTGGTAAACGTGGCCAGAAAGGGCTACAACGTTGAGGTTTCAGAGGAAGCCATCAAAAAGGTCAACACCGCATCCGCGCTGATCCAGAAATGGGTGGATCAGAACAGGATAATATACGGAGTTACCACAGGCTTTGGAGACCTAGCCACGGTGAAGGTCGACACCGCAAAATGCACCCTTTTGCAGGAAAACCTTCTCAAGAGCCACGCTGTCGGCGTCGGCGAACCTCTCCCAGTTGAGACGGTCAGAGCCATCATGCTCCTCAGGCTCAACGGCCTCACAGCCGGTCACTCGGGCATCACGATGGAGACTTTGACCCAGATGGTCAACTTCCTCAACCTGGACATCATCCCCCACGTGCCCTCTCAGGGTTCGGTGGGAGCCAGCGGAGACCTATGCCCCCTGTCACACATAGCGGTAGCCATGCTTGGAGATGGGGACGTATTCTACAAAGGCGTCCGTATGTCCGCACTTGAGGCCATGAGCAAAGCCGGACTCAAGCCGATCCACCTTCATCCCAAGGAGGGCCTTGCGCTCAACAACGGCACGGCGGCCCTGACGGGATTGGGAGCCCTGGCCCTGTGGGATTCTCTCACATTGGCAAAGACGGCCGACATCGCTGGAGCCCTCTCAGTCGAGGCTCTTCACGGAGTTCCCTACGCCTTCGACGAGAGAACCCATTCCATCAGACCTCACAAGGGACAGATCGCCGTCGCCAGCAATATGCGTAGGCTTATAGGCAACAGCGAGATAATCGATAAGTTCAAGCACGAGAGGGTTCAGGACGCTTACTCCCTCAGGTGCATCCCAATAGTACACGGGGCCAGCAGAAACGCCCTTCAGTACATCAAAGAGAGCATCGAGCTTGAGATGAACTCGGTGACAGACAACCCACTGATCTTCCCCGAGTCCGAGGACGTGATCAGCGGAGGCAACTTCCACGGCCAGCCCATAGCCCTTCCGATGGACTTCTTCGGAATAGCCGTGGCGGAGTTCGGCAGCATCTCCGAGCGCAGGGTCTCCAGAATGGTCGACAAGAGCCTCTCCAACGGCCTGCCCCCATTCATCATCGGAGACAGCGGCGTCAACAGTGGTTTCATGATCAGCCAGTACACAGCAGCAGCCGTGGTATCTGAGAACAAGACACTGGCTCACCCTGCCTCTGTCGACTCAATACCGACCTCGGCCAACCAGGAGGACCACGTCTCCATGGGTTACTGGGCCTCCCTCAAGGGAACCAGAATACTTGAAAACGTCCAGAAGGTCCTGGGCATAGAGATCCTCTCCGCCTGTCAGGGTATAGACTTCTCAAAACCGCTTACACCGGGAGCAGGCACTAAGGCTGCCTACGACCGTTTCCGTCAGGACGTCCCATTCCTGGAGAAGGATGCATTCCTCTATCCCCTGATGGACAAGGCCATCTCCATCGTCAAGTCCGGCGCTCTGGTGGACGCGGTGGAAGAGGCCATAGGAGAGCTCGCCTAAGGCCCTAAAATAGTGACACGGGACATCCTACGGGGTGTCCCTAAAATAAAGGTCCGTCTCTAAAACAAAAAAAGAAAAAGGGGGACGTTACATGTTACTGCTAAATCCCGTAGTGCTTGCAGTCAGCACCATGATCGTTCTGTGCCTTCTTAATTTAAACGTAATACTTGCACTCATCATAGCCGCCCTAGTGGCAGGTCTATCCGCTGGGCTTCCCATAGGGGAGACCATGAGCGTCCTGATCGGCGGCATGGGCGGCAACTCCGAGACGGCCCTCAGCTACATCCTGCTAGGGGCGTTGGCCGTGGCCATAAGCAAAACCGGCCTCGCGACACTTCTCAGCGTCAAGCTGACGAAGGTCGTCAAGGACAAGAGACACATGTTGCTTTTGATAATAGCGGGCGTAGCCTGCCTTTCTCAGAACCTCATTCCTGTTCACATAGCTTTCATACCTATACTGATTCCACCTCTGCTCTCGCTTTTCAACAGGCTGAAGCAGGACAGGAGAGCCGTCGCCTGCGCCCTTACCTTTGGACTCAAGGCCCCTTACATAGCTCTTCCTGCGGGATTCGGCCTTATCTTCCACGGCATAATAGCCAGAGAGATGAGCGCCAACGGAATACAGGTTGCTAGCGGGGACATATGGCGCTATTCCTGGATACTGGGAGCGGGCATGATCATAGGCCTACTGGTCGCCATCTTCTTTTCCTATAACAAGGAGAGGGACTACGAGGACAAGCCTGTGGCAGGCCTAGAGGAGGTCCAAGAGATCCCCGATCACATGACCGCCCCTCACTGGATGACCTTAATCGCTGTGGTTGTAGCCTTCGTCATTCAGCTCAAGACAAACTCACTCCCCCTCGGCGCTGTGGCAGCCCTCGGCATAATGGTGGCTACCGGAGCCCTCAAGTGGAAGAGCCTAGACGGAGTTATGTCCGGTGGTCTTGGCATCATGGGTATGATCGCCATAATCATGTTGGTCGCTGCCGGTTACGGCTCGGTGATCAGGGAAACCAAGGCGGTCGACCTCCTCGTGGAGAGCGTCGTCGGCATGGTGGGAGGCAGCCAGTTTTACGGATCGCTGCTCATGCTCACGGTGGGACTTCTGGTCACCATGGGTATCGGAACCTCCTTCGGGACCATCCCTGTCATAGCTGCCATATATTGCCCTCTATCCATCAAACTGGGATTCTCCCCTGCCGCTACCGTCTGCCTCATCGCTGCGGCGGCAGCCCTTGGCGACGCTGGATCGCCTGCATCAGACTCGACGCTTGGGCCCACCTCTGGACTCAACGCCGACGGACAGCACGACCATATATGGGATACCTGCGTCCCGACATTCCTGCACTACAACATACTGCTTATCGTCTTCGGAATGATCGGCGCATTGGTGATGTTCTAGCTCTCAAAACAACAAGAAAAACGGAGGCGGACCCTCCAAAAAGCCCAAGCGATAAGCTTGGGCTTTTTGTTATAATAAAGAGAGGGTTTATTTGCGAAATCCAGGGACGAAGGGGGACACAACAATGAAGATTGGGCTAAAAGGAAAGATGCTTTGGCTGATTTTACCGCTGACATTAGGAACTTTTCTCATAGCGATAGGAACTATAACTACCGTTGCAAAGAAAGCATCTCTCAAAGACGCAGCGTCGCTTGCCCACGAGATGGGGGAAAGGTACGCTAGAAGCGTTGAATCCCGAATAGACTCGGCGATGGCTCAGGCCGAGGTACTGGCTCAATCGATGCTAGCGATCCACACATCCGACATTAAGAACAAAAGAGAAGTCGCTTTTGACGTATTGAAACTAACCGCGGAATCGGATCCCTCCTTACAGGGCGCCTGGACAGTATGGGAGCCTAACGCCTTCGACGGGAAAGATAGCGATTTTGCCGGCAAAGCAGGTCACGACGATACCGGAAGGTTGATACCGTACTTCACCAGATCCCAGGGCAAGGTAATAATGGACATCTGCCTCGACTACGATAAAGCAGAGTACTACCAAGGCTCGTTTAAAACAGGACTACAGGTAGTAGCCGAGCCAGCCTCTTGGCCGGTAGAGGGGATTGACGTAATGATGACCAGCCTATCCGTTCCGATAAAGTTAAAAGGCAAGGTTATCGGAGTTGCGGGGGTAGACATCGCCCTATCTGACCTGGAAAAGGAGCTGAACCAAGTCAAGCCGATGGGAACGGGCTTCGTTTCATTGCTCTCGAACAACGGAATATACGTCACGTTCCCCGACCAGAAACGAATAGGAACCGAGTTGAGGCAAAGCAACCTAATCCCTAAGATAAAATCTGGAGAAACCATAAACCAGATAGACTCCTCAGTTCACACTAAGGCAGAGGCATATAGAGTATTCGTTCCGGTAAGCTTCAGGAACGTCAAATTGCCTTGGTCAGTCCAGACGGTTCTTCCTCTCGATAAAATATACGAAGGATCCAGAAAAATAGCACTGCTGGGAGGCCTCTCCGGTATTGTGGCCGCTCTTTTGCTCGTCACCTCCATAACGATCTTTGCCGGAAAGCTGACTAAACCATTGGCAAAGGCGGCAAAGCTAGCTGAAAGAGCCGGCAGCGGAGACCTCTCCTTCGAGAAGGAAGAATTTGGTTCGTTCTCCAGCGATGAAGTCGGTCAGCTCGCAGCTGGATTGGCATCCATGGTCACGTCCCTGAGGGAGGCGATGACCTCCATATCGGAGGAATCTCAGACCATCGCGGAAGGGGCAACCTCTTTGGCCGCTATGTCCCAAGAGACAAACGCCTCTATGGAGGAAGTCCTCTCCTCGGTGGAACACGTCTCCCATAATTCAGAGTCAAACGCTAAAGCGCTGGATGACAACAGTTCTGCCGTAGAGGCAATTGCGAGTGGGGCAAGAACCGGCGCGGAAAACGCAAATTCAGGAGCAGAATTTGTGACAAACACGAGAGAGCAAACAGATCAGGCCGCGAAAGCGATGAACTCCGTCAAAGAGCGCATATCCACTGGGGGCCTTAAAACAGAAGAGACGGCAAAAAATATTCAGACGTTACACAGCTCGGTTGGTGCTATCTCTGGCTTCGTAGCTACCATCACGACGATAGCGGACCAGACAAATCTGCTCGCCCTTAACGCAGCTATAGAGGCAGCTAGAGCAGGAGAGGCAGGAAGGGGCTTTGCTGTCGTCGCAGACGAAGTCAGAAAATTGGCAGAGGAATCGGCCAACGCGGCAACCGAGGTCTCCAGACTGATAGGGGAACTGCAAAAGAACGCCGATGAATCAAAGAGGATAACCTCAGAGACCGACAAGATCGTAGATGAGACCGTTGAAAAAGCCGCAGAGGCCTCCGAAAAGCTGGATAATTCTCTGCGAAGAATAGAGGAGATAGAAAAAGCTATCCATCAGCTAGCCTCCATATCTCAAATTCAGGCTGAATCGAGCGGAAATATCGCAAAAGCCATAGAGACGATAACCAACGCAAACGAAGAAACTGTCTCTATGGTAAAAACCATAAAATCCGCAACCACAGAGACGGCTAAAGCGGCTGAGACAGTAGCGTTCCAAGCACAGGAGATGGCGCAAAGCGCCAGCAACCTAAGATCCATGGTAGACCGTTTCTCCCTCACAAAATCAAAACTCCCAGCTAAAAGATAGGCGGATAAAAAGGCATCCTTTACGGATGCCTTTTTTCGTTGACAATCGACCCAATATAGGATACTTTATAGCTACACCACATATGAGACACTCTGTCCCATTTTACGGAGGATCGGTATGAACGACCAAAGAGATCGACTTGACGCAGTAGGCAAGGTGGTCCACATCATGGACCTAATCTGTTCCTCCGACGAGACCCTCAGCATCCGCGAGATAGAGACCAGATCGGGCATACCTCGCAGCACTGTTCAGCGATTTTTGTCCTCCCTGGAGCAACAGGAATGGGTGTACAGGGATGCCCACTCGGACAGTTACCGTCCAGGAATACGTTTTTTCCTTCTTCACAACCCCGGAACCTTATACCAAGAACTTACCGAGATAGCTGACCCAATAATGAACGAACTTGTAAAAGCCACGGGAAAAACCGCCATAATGAGCGTCCTTGAGGGATCCACCGGGCTCTGTATACATACGGTAGAACCCATGCTCTCAATGAAATTCGTCGCCCACAAGGGGATGACGATTCCCCTGCACACAGGCGCGACAGGAAAGGTCCTTCTGGCCTTTTGTCGCGATAGGACCAGGGACAGAATTCTATCCTCCCTGCCGGATCAGAATATGGCTAAGTCCCTCAGGGGCCAGTTGGATAGGATCAGGGCCCAGGGCTACTCTATGAGCAAGGAAGAGTGGATAGAGCACGCAGGGGACATAAGCGTCCCAGTGTTCGATCCCAAGGGGCTTTTCGTAGCCCAGCTGGGCATAGCAGGGCTAGCATCGAGCTTCGACGATCACGAGGAAGAGCTTTTAGAGCTGGTAAAGGACGCGGCTGACCAGATAGCCAAATCCCTTTAGCATAGAAAAAGAGCCCCTATGAGGGGCTAAAATCAGGAGGTAGAAGAGCAATGGCAAAGCAGCTTATCGAATGTGTGCCTAATTTCAGCGAAGGTCGTAGACAGGACGTTATCGAGGCCATAGTCAAGCCCTTTAAGGAGCAGAAAGGTTGCTACCTCTTCGACTACCGCGCCGACGAGGACCACAACCGTCTGGTGGTCAGCCTGGCAGGTGAGCCCCAGGCCATATGCGACGCGGTGATGGCCGCTTCCAAGGTCGCGGTGGATAACATCGACCTCAACACCCACCAGGGAGCTCACCCCCGTATGGGAGCCATCGACGTCATTCCCTTCACCCCCATCAGCGGCATCTCCATGGAGGAGTGCGTCGAGCTCTCCAGAGATTTCGGCAAGAGGTTCCACGAAGAGCTTAACGTGCCGGTCTACTACTACGAGGAGGCAGCCATCCGCCCCGACAGGACCAGGCTTGAGGTCATCCGTAAAGGCCAGTACGAGGGGCTCAAAGAGGAGATCTCCAAGCCCGAGCGCCATCCCGACCTGGGCGAGCCCAAGCTTCACCCCACCGCTGGGGCTACCGTTATAGGAGCAAGAAAGTTCCTTGTGGCCTTCAACGTAAACCTCAACACCACAAACGTGGAGATAGCCAAGACCATAGGCAAGAGAGTTAGAGCATCCGGCGGCGGTTTCACCGCTGTCAAGGGAATCGGCCTCGCCCTTGAGGACAAGGGAATGGTCCAGGTCAGCATGAACATCGTGGACTACGATAAGACCGCCGTCTACCGCGCCCTGGAGTTCGTCCGCATGGAGGCAGCGAGGTGGGGCGTCACTGTGAACGGCACCGAGGTCTACGGAATGATTCCCGTCGCGGCCATGTTGGACAGCGCCGCCTACTACATGCAGATCGACGATTTCGACCCCAACCAGGTCCTGGAGCTCAAGCTTCTGGAGCTCATGAGAGAGGAAAACTGATCATGACGGCCACCCTTTATCGCAACGCCTACATAGTAACCCCAATAGGCGGCGACTCGCCTCTGGCCGGTCCCGATCAGGGCCGGGTGGCGACGTACGAAAAGGGAGCCCTGCTTTGCGAAAACGGCATCATCGTCGCGGTTGGGGACGAGAGTTCTGTGCTCCCTAAAGCGGACGAGATGGACGTGGATATGGAGGTCGATTGCGAGGGAACCTGTATGATCCCGGGCTTCGTCGATCCTCACACCCACATCTGCTTCGCCAAGCGCAGGGAAAAGGAATTCTCCATGAGGCTAGCTGGGACCCCCTACCTTGAGATACTTAAAGCCGGCGGAGGAATACTGTCGTCGGTGAGGTCGGTCCAGGAGGCCACCGAGGAGGAGCTGTTCGACACGACCCTCGAAAACGTGCTTTCGGCCCTGAACTTCGGCACAACCACCATGGAGATAAAGAGCGGCTATGGACTTACCACCGAGGCGGAGCTGAAGATGCTGTCGGTCATAGACCGTATCGCCAGAGAGACCCCTCTGGACATAGTCCCAACCTTCATGGGAGCCCATGCGGTCCCTATGGAGTACAAGGACAACCCCGACAGGTTCGTTGAAATCCTCATAAACGAGATGCTCCCTGCTGTAAAATCCCAGGGAATCGCAGCATACTGCGACGTCTTCTGCGAGGAAGGGGTTTTCTCCGTCGAGCAGAGCAGGAGGATACTGGAGGCGGCCAAAACTCAAGGGTTCCTCCTCAGGATCCACGCCGACGAGGTACACGACACAGGCGGAGCAGGACTGGCGGCGGAGCTGGACACGGTATCGGCGGAGCACCTTCTTGCGGCCAACGAGGAAAACCTCAGGGCCATGGCGGCAAAAGGGGTTATGGCGGACGTACTCCCAGCCACAGCCTACAGCCTAAAAAAACCCTACGCCCCGGTCAGAAAGATGATTGAGCTAGGCGTTCCGGTTGCCCTGGCAACAGACTGCAACCCCGGATCGTGCTTCACCGAGTCTATGCCCTTCATCTTCGGCCTTGGAGTGATGAACATGAACATGACCATCGAGGAGGCGCTGGTTGCCACCACGCTGAACCCCGCCTGGTCCTTAGGGCTACAGGATAAAGTCGGCAGCCTGGAGGTCGGCAAGCAGGCGGACTTCCTTCTCTTAGACGGCGAAACTCCCGCAATACTGGCCTACCACGCAGGGGTCTCCCCTGTGGTAGAGGTCTACAAAAAAGGCGTCTACGTCGCCTAAAAACTTCTCACAGATGGAAAGGGGAAATATATAAATGAAACTTTCAGATCTTACCGTAAAAGGCTTTATTGAGGAACTTGCCTCCGAATCTCCCGCCCCCGGCGGCGGCAGCGTAGCGGCACTAGCTGGCTCCCTCGGAGCAGCTCTAAGCGCCATGGTCGCAGGGCTCACCGTCGGCAAGGAAAAATACAAGGATAACTGGGAGATCATGGAAAAGGTCCAGTCCGAGGGGACGGCCCTTCAAAACCGCTTTTTGGATCTCATGGAGAAGGACACCGAGGCATTCAACTGCTTCAGGGCGGCGATGAAGCTTCCTAAGGCCACCGACGAGGAGAAGGCGGCTCGCTCCAAGGCAATGCAGGAGGCCACTAAAAAGGCCATAGAGGTTCCCTTCGAGACCATGAAGGAATGCGCCGCCATGGTAAAGCTGGCTGATATCGCCAGCACAAAGGGCAACCCAAACGCTGTGACCGACGCTGGAAGCGCGGCGGTTCTCGCCAGAGCTGCTGCTGTCGCAGCCTCCTACAACGTGAAGATCAACCTCATGGGTCTGAAGGACGAGGCCTTCGCTGCTAAGATCAGGTCCGAGATGGATGAGACACTCAAGGCCATAGAGACTTCGGTGGCGGCCATAGAGAAGTCCGTCGAGGCATCAATAAGCTAACATAAATTCATATAAAAACGCCGCCGTCGAGGACCTCTGCCAAGATCCCCCCGACGACGGCACATCCTAAAATATGGAGGCATTCTAACATGGAATATAACGCAACGGTAGATAAGGCCATGAGCATAAAGCTCGGTTCCGAGCTTCCTTCAGTTAAAGACTTCGCAAAGGGAATCCGCAGAGCCCCCGACAGGGGATGGAACCTGAATCAGAAAGAGACCGAACTGGCCCTCAAAAACGCCCTTCGTTACGTCCCAGAGGAGCTTCACGAGACCCTGGCCCCTGAGTTCATGGAGGAGCTTCGCACCATGGGCAGGATCTACGCCTATCGTTATCGCCCCGAAGGACGTATCTACGGCAAGCCAATCGACGAATACAAGGGCAAGTGCGTCGCTGGAAAAGCCTTCCAGGTAATGATAGACAACAACCTGGACTTCGAGATAGCCCTCTATCCCTACGAGCTGGTGACCTACGGCGAGACAGGCCAGGTCTGCCAGAACTGGCTTCAGTATCAGCTGCTTAAGAGATACCTTGAGGAGCTAACGGATGACACCACTCTGGTGGTCGAGAGCGGACATCCTCTTGGCCTGTTTAAATCCAAGCCAGACGCTCCCAGGGTCATCATCACCAACGGACTGCTGATCGGCATATTCGACAACCAGGCCGAGTGGCACAGAGGAATGCAGCTTGGAGTCACCAACTACGGCCAGATGACCGCCGGTGGTTGGATGTACATCGGGCCTCAGGGGATCGTCCACGGCACCTTTAACACGGTGCTTAACGCCGCCCGCCAGAGGCTGGGAATTGGCCCCAAGGACAACCTTGCCGGTATCCTCTTCGTATCCTCCGGTCTTGGCGGAATGAGCGGAGCTCAGCCAAAGGCCATAGAGATAGCCGGTGGAGTGGGCATAGTGGCAGAGGTCGACTCCTCCCGTATAGAGACCCGCCACAGCCAGGGATGGGTCAGCAGGATCGCCGAGACCTGCGAGGACGCCTTCGCCATGGCGAAAGAGGCGATGGACAAGAAAGAGCCTCTCTCAATAGCCTACCACGGCAACATAGTGGACCTGCTGGAGTACGCCGCTGATAAGGGCATAGACATCCCCCTTCTCTCCGACCAGACCTCCTGCCACGCTCCCTACGACGGAGGTTACTGCCCTGCGGACATGACCTTCGACGAGAGAACCGCCATGCTCAAAAACGACCCCGACGAGTTCCGGCGCAGAGTTGACGAGACCCTCAGGAGACACTACGATGTCGTCAAGAGGCTGGTTGCAAAGGGAACCTACTTCTTCGACTACGGCAACTCATTCATGAGGGCGATCTTCGACGCTGGCGTCAAGGAGATCTGCAAAAACGGAGAAGACACCCACGACGGATTCGTATGGCCCTCTTACGTGGAGGACATCATGGGACCGGTCCTGTTCGACTACGGCTACGGACCCTTCCGTTGGTGCTGCCTGAGCGGCAATCCTGAGGACCTCAGGAAGACCGATAAAGCCGCCATGGACTGCATCGATCCCAACCGTCGTGCCCAGGACTACGACAACTGGATCTGGATCAGGGACGCCGAGAAAAACGGCCTCGTGGTCGGAACCCAGTGCCGTATCCTCTACCAGGACGCAGAGGGACGCACCAAGATAGCACTCAAGTTCAACGAGATGATCCGCAACGGCGAGATCGGCCCTGTCATGCTCGGAAGGGACCACCACGACGTATCTGGAACCGACTCACCCTACCGTGAGACCTCCAGCGTCAAGGACGGAAGCAACATCTGCGCCGACATGGCCACCCAGTGCTTCGCCGGAAACGCCGCCAGGGGCATGAGCCTCTGCGCCCTTCACAACGGCGGAGGGGTCGGCATCGGCAAGGTGATCAACGGAGGCTTCGGAATGGTCCTGGACGGTTCGGAGAGAGCCG
>JAQUTB010000005.1:0-1207 GCA_028709985.1 Dethiosulfovibrio sp. | reverse complement strand
GAGAGCCGACGAGATCGTCAAGTCCGCCATGATGTGGGACGTTCTCGGGGGAGTAGCCAGGAGAGCCTGGGCCCGCTGTGACCACGCAGTCGAGGTCGGAAGCGAGGTCAACGGCAAATACCCCAGCGACTATCACATCACCCTGCCCTACGTGCCCAAGGAGGACCTGGTGAGCTCGGTCGTCGAGAAGGCCTGGAAAGAGAAAAACGGCGGCAGCTGCTGTGGTTGCAAGTGTAAGTAATCACGTATAGAATACGATCACTATACGGTATCGACGGGAGACCTCTTTCAGGTCTCCCGTCGTAACGTAAAAAGACAGGAGGGGTAAAATGTCCAAACAGAACGTCTCATCCATAGGTATAGCTCGATTTCTGGGCTACAGCGCATTCGGCTTATTCATGTTTTTCTTTCCACTGACCATAGGGGGAAAATCGCCCATCCCTGTGGATCACATCATATCGGCGATAAGAACCCACGCGCCGGGAGGGGCGGCTATCTACGCCATTCTGGTCATGATAGCCGGAGCAATCTTCCCATTCATAAGGAAGACCTGGAACAGATCCAATATGGACGTATTTTTCTCTCTGGCCAAGGTCGCTGGAGCCGTAATAGGTCTGATGCTCTACTTCAAGGTCGGTCCTGCTTGGCTTATGGCCAAAGACATGGGGCCATTTTTGTTCTCAAGCCTCGCTATACCGGTCGGTCTGGTCATCCCGATCGGATCGGTATTCTTGGCCTTCCTGGTGGGCTTCGGCCTTCTTGAGTTCACCGGTGTGCTCATGACACCTGTAATGAGGCCGGTATTCAAGACCCCGGGCCGTTCCGCCATCGATGCAGTAGCATCCTTCGTTGGAAGCTACTCGGTGGGGCTTATCATCACCAACAACGTCTATCGCCAGGGAAAATACTCTGTCAGGGAGGCCGCTATAATCGCTACAGGCTTCTCCACCGTATCAGCCACCTTCATGCTCATTGTGGCGAAGACCCTGGGTATCATGGATCACTGGGGAACCTTCTTCTGGGTCACCATGTTGGTGACATTCGCCGTAACAGCCATAACCACAAGGCTCTGGCCCCTTAGATCCATGCCTGACGACTATTTCACCGGGAAAGCCCCAGAGGAACACGCCTGTAATGGATCGTTGTTCTCCAGAGCGTGGGAAGATGGTGTAGCCACAGCAACAGAGGCTCCTTCTATGGTTGGCTT
>JAQUTB010000265.1 GCA_028709985.1 Dethiosulfovibrio sp. | reverse complement strand
ATAATCCTACTGCTTCAGGAGAGCTCGAATGACTCCATAAAGTCCACGGAGAGGACTGGCTCCATCCTCGACGACGCTGTTAGCACCGCAAAGTCGGCGGAGGAGGAGCTCGGCAGGGCCACGGAGATGGCCAAGAAGGTCAGCGAGGCGATACAGAGCATAGCGGCGGTCGCCCAGGAACAGGCAGCCTCCGCGGAGGAGATGGCCGCATCCATGGACCAGGTCGGAAAGGGCAACTCAGAGACGGTCAGGATGATAGAGTCCATAAGACAGGCCGCGGAGGAGACTGCCAGGGCCTCCGAGAGCGTATCCCTGGAGGCCCAGAAGGTGGCTGAAAGTTCCGAGGTCATGATGGAGCTGGTCAAGAGGTTTCGTCTTTCGGAGGAAAGCCGCTCTCTATCGGTAAAGTGAGTCGGTTGGACTAGGCTTTGGGGGCGCAGCACACTTTGTTGCGTCCCCTTTCCTTTGCCCTGTAGAGACAGCGGTCGGCCCTGTCGAATGCCTCCTCCCTCTGTTCTTCGGGGCTTGTCTCTATGACCCCAAAACTGGCCGTCACCGGCATAGGCATGTCCTGGCTCTCCTCTATAAGTCTTCTAAGATCCTCCGCCACAGCTCCAGCGGTCTTCAATGGCTCTTTAAGTGCGATCAGAAATTCCTCCCCTCCCCAGCGGCAGATTTTCGCTTTGAGGCTTTTTAGGTGTCGTGAGCTCAGCCTCGCCACCTCCTTCAGGACCTTGTCCCCCACTAGGTGGCCGTAGCTGTCGTTTATGAGTTTGAAATGGTCCAGGTCGAACAGTATCAGGCACAGAGGGGCGGAATTTCCCATGGATCTCAACTCCATCTCGAAGGCCTGTCTGTTCAGCAGCGACGTCAGTGGGTCCATGGAGGCCGCCTTTTTAAGCTCCCTCTCCAACAGGATGCGCCTTTCTATCTCCTTTTTGAGCCTGGCGTTGGCGTTAGACAGATCTTTGGTCCTCTCCTTCACCCGGCTCTCAAGGGTCTTGCTCATTCTGTTGAAGGACTGGGCCAACTGTCCTATCTCGTCCCTTCTCTTTCCTAAGCTCAGAGTGACGAATTTCTCGTCTCCGATCGACTCGGCCGCCTCTGATAACTGATCCATGGGTATCAGGAAGAACCTCTCCATCAGGGCGGACGCCAGCAGACCCACGATCGCTAGCCCCAGGGCTATGGCGGTCGCTATCTCGATAAAAACCTGTTCGGTTCTCTCCCTATAACCCTGTGCCGAGATGGCCATGACCATGGATCCCAGGTACTCACCTTTGAACGATATCTCCTTCTCCATGATGAAGGTGTTTTCGTCTATCTTGAGCTCGTCGAACTCCTCGAAGGCCTGTCCTCTTATTGTGCCCCTATCGGCCAGAAAGGATCTTCCGTACTCGTCGGTGACGTCGAAATAGACCAAGTGGGGCATGTTCCTTATTCCCATGGAGATCTCCTGAAGGGCGTAGTAGGAGCGGGCCCTCAGGGGCTCCTTGACCGCCTCGAGGACGAACCTGGCCATGCTGTTTCCCGCTTTCTCTATCTCCTCGATGTTGTGACCTATAAGAGTTTTGTATACTGTAAAGGTGGAGATCCCGCATATGATTGCCATGAAGGCCATAACCCACAGATGGGTTCTCAGTCTCAGCTTCCCAGAATAACGGTTACCCACGCTAGAGCCCTCCTCCCGCGATGGACCTCTTCAGGGAGTTCAGTTTGCCGATGGCTACCTCTCCCACCGCTTTTTTTGTGTATTCCATTGAACTCAGGTCTATGATCCCATCCGACAACCCTAGATGTCTGATCCCAGGTGAAAAATCCCCCTGCGCCGCCTCTATCACCGCGTCCATTATCGCCTTGTCCACCCTTTTTATGAGGCTGACAAGCACGGTTCCTGGCGCCGCACTGTCTTTATCCTCGTCAACGGCTATAAAATAGAGCCCCATCTCCTTAGCAGCCTGAAGGGCTCCGTCGTTGGAGAGCCCAGCTACGGAGAATATTATGTCCACCCCCGTCTCTGCCATGTCGATGGCTGTAAGATAGGATCGCTCGGACATGTTGAACCCGTCGCTGTCGCTGGAGAGGTAGGATACGTTGATTTTGACGTCCTCTTTGGCAGCTTTAGCGCCGGACGTAAATCCCTCCAGAAACTCGTCTATGACAGGGGTCTTCAGGGCCCCTATAAACCCAAGAATGCCTGTGTTAGTCGTCCAGCCAGCCAGAACCCCAGCTAGAAAGGCCCCGGTTCTTTGGTCGTATGAGATGGACATGGAGTTCGCTGTTCCAGGCCAGGTCCCCTCGTTCATTATAAAGAGCACTTTTGGATTTTTTTTGACTGTGTCGACGACCCTCTCGCTGTACTCGTATCCGTTTAGGACTATTATCGACGCCCCCTGGGATATCATCCTGTCGATCGCATCGGGGGCTTCTTCGATAGAGTAGGAATCCTCCAGCAGGAGGACTCCGTCCAGGGCCATCTTGGCCTCTATCATCCCCCTGTAGGCCATGTCGTTGTAGCCGTTATCGCCCAGTCCTCCCTGACCAGGCATAAAACCTAAAATGGGTCGGGCCTCCAACCGATGAGCCATAAGCATGAACAGGACCGAAAATATCGCAAAAAGGGCTTTGTTCTTCCGCTTTTCCATGTGATAATCATAGCAGAAGAGTGTCTCTTGGTCTCTTCGAACCGGTAAATCGCCGATGCGGCTGGCTTGACTTTGATCTATACTAACCAAAGAATATGGGCTTTTTGTTCGAAACGGAGGGATTTTAGCGATGAACGATCTATACGGAAGGGGGCCCGTCTCCCTCAGCGAGGATCTCGATCTTTTCGTCGAGCACGAGACGATCAGGGTCGGCCTCATGGAGAGGATGGAGTCGCTTCTTTCCAGGGTGGAGCATATGGACAGGGCTGATGCCAGGGTATGCGAGAAGGAGATCAGGGCCCTAAGCCGCCAGCTTAACAGACTGGACAGGCTGGACAGAAAGAGGGCCGATCGTCTGGTGGGCCAGGCCGTTGTCGCAGGAGACCGTAAGCTTCTGGCCCAGCTGGAGGCTCTTAGAAACAGGTATAGCAGCAGATCTCAGTGGGTGTCTTTGCCCACTCTGGACGTGGAGGGGCTCTCCTCGAGGCTTCGTCAGGGGATAGCCAGGGGAGTGAGCACCATCATGCTGTGTGGGGTGATAGCCATAGGATCCGGTCAGTCCGGTCCAGGCAAGGTATCCATATCCTCCTGGGACCTGTCCAATAAAGAGGAGATTCACGAGGTGGCTAACATCTCGGAGATGTTGGGCCTGCCCGAGAGATAATACCCGGTTTACCGGTGA
>JAQUTB010000264.1 GCA_028709985.1 Dethiosulfovibrio sp. | reverse complement strand
TGGAGTCCAGGGATGAGTCAAGGGCCTCAAGGGGCAACGTAGGCTCCGTAGAAAATGAGCTCTGGCTGTTCAGAGCCGTTGGCCAGGGAGGCACCACCTTCGCCCTGTCCTACGACAGGTCCTGGGAGAAGACGGTTCCCCCATCTCGAATAGCCGTAGCGATAATATCGGTGCGATAGGGATGTCTGTAAAAATCGTAAAAAGGAGAGTGATAAAATGAAGAGTGTGTCAGGTAGGTTGCTTTTCGTCGGTTTGATACTGTCGATCCTCACCTGCTCGGTTGGATATGCCTCCGAGCTGGGTGGAACGGCATCGGTATGGGGTGATATAGCTCCGCTTAACCCTGCTTTCGAGGAGTATATGGAACACCAAAACGATGGAGGCGGGGAAGGATCTAAAGTCGGTGCAGCACTGGGGCGCATCCCTTCTCCTGTGGATCTAAGCCATCTGGCCGGGGTTTCCTTGCTCGGGAAGACCGGTAAGGCTGATCCGTCCTTCCCCTCAGAATACGACCTTCGTGATTTGGGTTATGTCAGCCCGGTTAGGGATCAAAATCCCTATGGGGCCTGCTGGACCTTCTCCGCCATGGCGTCGATGGAGTCGACCGCTCTCAAGGCAGGGGTCGTCAGCCCGGATTACTCCGAGCAGTTCCTGGCCTATTTTGGCTATGTCGATCAATCCGCCGATCTCCCGGGGTTCGGGAGTGCCACCGCCTCCGATTTCCCTGCGCTGATGAACTACGGTGGAGACGATTTCAGGGCAATAGCCCTTCTGGCCCGTGGAACCGGAGTGGTAAACGAGGTTGACGCTCCCTACGGCGGCGCAGCTCCCAGCGCCTCTGCCCCTATATCTAGGGCGCTCAGAAACGTATATTACTTTTATTACGACACGGAAACCCGCTATCAAAAAGCTAGCATCGAAAACATGAAAACGGCTCTTATGAGCTATGGCGCAGTATCCGTGGGAATGTACGCTGGCGATCCTCAAGGTGGAGATTGGGACGACTCTCCCTACTACAACCCGTCCACCTACGCCTCTTTTATTCCTGCCTCGAACTCGGACGATCTTTCTGTCGGAAGCGCTAACCATGCTGTTACGGTAGTGGGATGGGACGACAGCTATTCTAGGAGCAACTTCAACGTCGCTAATCAGCCTTCCTCAGATGGGGCCTGGATAGTTAAAAACTCTTGGGGTGATAACTGGGGGGACAACGGCTACTTCTATCTCTCCTATGAGGACGCCGTCTTGGATACAGGAGCGGCCTACGTAGGAGGCAATCCGGCAGATTACGACAGGATATACCAGTACGATCCTCTTGGATGGGTCTCTGGTTACGGTTTCTCCAAGGGAGAAGCCTGGTTTGCAAACGTGTTTGTGTCCAAGGGCTTGCCGGCAGAGAATGAGCAGCTTAAGGCTGTGTCTTTCTACGCTCCTGCACCTGACACGGTATACTCTGTGGATATCTACATCAACGGGAATGCCGGAGATCCCAAAAGCGGGACAAAGGTAGCCTCCCAGTCCGGCAATCTGGTTGTGACCGGCTACAGGACCGTTGTCTTGGATCCTTTTGTGAGCCTTCCCAATGGGACCAGATTTGCCGTGGTGGTTTACGTGAGTACCCCCGGATATAATTACCCTATAGCCATCGAGCAGCCTGTCCTTGGTTACAGCGATAAGGCTACTGCGGCTGTGGATCAGAGTTACGTCAGCTCCAACGGGACGACCTGGACCGATATGACCGTGCTTTCGGCCAACACCAACGTATGTTTAAAGGCGTTTACCGGTACGTCGAACCTCAGCGACGGCAAGGCGATAACGTCGTACTCGATTCCTAACCAGATAAGCTCGCCTATAGACGGGATCAACCATACCGTAACGGTAACGATGCCCTACAACACCGCGGACCTTTCGGGATTGGTGGCTAGTTTCGGTCTTTCCGAAGGGGCCACAGCCTCCGTGGGAGGGGTTGCCCAAGTGAGCGGTGTAACATCGAACGACTTCAGCTCCCCTGTGACCTACGTCGTCACAGCTGAGGACAGCTCGACCCAAAACTGGGTTGTAACGGTAAACGTGGCCTCTCAGGCCAGGACTGGAACGGACTTCCTCGGTTACTCAGTTCCAGGTCAGGTCGGTGGCAGCACCATCGACGCGACAGGTCACACCGTAGGACTGACGGTTCCCAACGGTACCAACGTGACGGGATTGATCCCCACATTCGAGCTTTCCGGTGGAGCCTTGGCGTACGTCTCCGGCGTGGCTCAGGTCAGTGGAGTGACGTCTAACGACTTCAGCTCCCCTGTGACCTACAACGTAGTCGCCGAGAGCAACGACATAAGTCAGGACTGGGTGGTCACAGTGGCGGTGCAGCCAGCTCCAACACCGACGCCAACGCCGACACCGGAACCGACACCTACTCCGACACCTACGCCAACTCCTACCCCGGTGGTCACCGAAGCAGAGGTGGAGAAGGTTATAGTAAGCGGCAACGAGGTGACCTCCAGCACCGGAGTGACCCCTCTGTCCAACCAGGATACGGCCGATCTTGTGAACGGAAACCAGGACCTGGTGTCCCTTTTCAAGGACGGAAGCGTCTCTCAGGTCCTCGCCGTGGCGATGGACGGTAACAAGAACGACGTAGCCTTCTCCACCAAATCGGAGGACGCGTCACTTCTTAGCGGACTGGGAATCGGTTATGAGGGAGCCTTACCTGTGACCCCTGTTATAGCTCAGCTTAAAAAGAGCGACGACGGGTTCGACAGGATAGACATCTCAGTCCCCAAGGCCCAGGCCCAGGCGTTGATGTCCAGGCCGGATAAGGCCAGCCTTACCTTCAGGTTTAAGGTCTCTTCGAAGGACAGCGTGATACTGTTCAACGGCAGAAACCTGGTGGCCGAGGGGCTTGCCTCCATAGAGGACGACGGGGCCGGTGGTTTTGTGATGGTTCTCGTGGTCTCCAACGTAAGCGGTGGCCTGACCTTCAGCGACCTTACCGGGACGCTATTCAACGTAGCCAGCAAGGAGGACTTCTTCAAGTCCACCCTCGATAAGATCCACAGCAAGAGCTACGTCTATCAGGATCTGGTCAACCTGGAGATAAAGAACCTGGATCCCAACAAGTGGAGCGAGTACAAAAACGCCATCGACAAACAATACTCGCCAACGGTGGAGGACATTCAGAGGGTGATAGACAACGTAAACACCGGACAGACGCCCTCCTCCGGCGGTGGTGGTGGTTGTTCTTTGGGATTTGCTCCTGCGTCCCTGCTGCTGCTGTTGCCTATGATGTTCCTTCGTAGATAATCCACATCTCAATGTGATAGAATCATATGGAGGGGGCCTTTAAGGGTCCCCTC
>JAQUTB010000004.1 GCA_028709985.1 Dethiosulfovibrio sp. | reverse complement strand
ACGAGAGCCTCCTCGATCGACTCCAGAACGGCAGAGACTGCCTCTCCCGCCGCCTTCTTGCTTAGCTCTGCGGACTTGGCCACTGCCTCTATCAATTCGGTCTTTGTCACTTCAAACTACCTCCTCAAAAGGATAAATATGTAAAAAGACACCTGAACCACTATCGCTTCTACGTGTAAGGCACCACTGCTATTTTTATCAGCTACCAGAGCTACGGTCAAGCCTTATCGCTTTTTTCCGTCGCTGTTTCTCCAAAAAAGCCTTATCGGAACCCCGTCGTAATCTCCCAGTTTCCTTATTTGGTTGACCATATGGTTCTCGAAAGACTTGGTGACTATCTCCCTCTCGTTCACGAAGAAAACAAAGGTAGGCGGCTCGGAGTCGGCCTGGGTACAGTAGTATATCCTGAGGAGCTTACCCTTTTTATCCGACGGCAGCCTCTCAAAGGCAAGGACATCCCTGAGCAGGCCGTTGAGCTTGGTGGTGCTGACCCTTCCCTTTCTTCGTTCATAGACCCCTAGAATAGCCCCTAAAAGCTTCTCCCCAAGGCCTCTCCCAGTCGTGGCTGACGTGAAGAGGAGAGGAGCGTGGCTGACGAACCCCAAGGAATCCCTGACCAGATCCCGTTGCTCATCCCCAAGTTTTTCCGAGGTCCCCTTCAGAAGGTCCCACTTGTTCATAGCCAGGACGATTCCCTTTCCCCTCTCGACCACAGAGGCAGCCAACTTTTTGTCCTGGTCCGTGACACCTTCGGAGCCGTCCATCACCAAAATCGCCACGTCGCATCTGTCCAGGCTCTCCATGGTTCGGACAAAAGAATAATACTCTATATCGTCCTTGAAGCGGCTTTTCTTCCTCAGACCTGCCGTATCGATAAGCCTTAGCATCGTACCGTCCGCCAGCTCCATGACCGAGTCGATAGAGTCCCTGGTGGTTCCAGGAATGTCGCTGACCAGTGATCGATTTTCCCCTAACAGCTGGTTTAATATGCTGGACTTGCCCACGTTAGGCCTTCCGATCAGTGCGACCCTGACCTCGCCCTCTTCCCTTTCCTCCTGGTCCTCTTCGGGCAGAATCTCAACAACCCTGTCAAGAAGGTCATCCACGCCCCTGGCGTGGATGGCACTCACACCTATCACGTCGTCAAACCCAAGGGGATAGGCGTCGTAGACCATGTCGTCGAACTTCATATCGTCGAGTTTGTTGACGACCACTATAACCGGCTTGGGCGTTCCCTTTCTTATCACCATGGCGATATCCTCGTCCATCCAGGTGATACCCTCTCTGCCGTCCATGGTGAAAAGTATGACGTCGCTCTCCTCCATAGCCTGAAGGATCTGGGCCTTCATGCCCTCCATTATGGGATCCTCGTCCCTTAATAGAAGACCTCCCGTATCCACCATATAAAACTTCTTGCTGCGCCATTCGACATCGCCGTAAAGCCTGTCCCTGGTGACGCCTGGCATATCGTCGACGATGGCCCTCCGCTCTCCAATAAGACGGTTGAAGAGCGAGGATTTTCCAACGTTAGGACGTCCCACTATAGTTACTATTGCCATGCTTTCCTCCCTAATCGGTCCATAGGACCACCTTTGGATAAGACCTAGATCCTATGGAGAAAAATTCCTCCATGGCCCTGTACATCGAGGACAATCGGATGAACGCCACCCAAACTCTGTCGTCTTTAGGGTCAGGATCCATCACATCCCCGCCAGCCAAGGCGATAGACTCGGAAAATCTGTCCTTATCCTCGCCCAGGCAGGATACCTCCGCTAAATACCTGAAAGGAGGCATCTCCACATCCGCCCTCTCCCTGAGTTCCCTTTCCCAAAATACGGTCCATCCCGCGGATAAAGCCCCTTGCCAGCCTCTTCCTGGGTTCCTGCTTTGGAGAACAACCTGTCTGTCCAGAGGCGCAAGTCCACCCCAACAGGACTCGGATACCATCGTATAGGCGCAATGCCTGGCCCCGTGATCGGGCCTTCTAGCCTCCCCATCGCCATCGAGCCAGCACACCAACCCTACATCGAGGATAGCGCATAGTTCCAGCGACTTTCTGGTTCCCAACACCAGACCGCCGGAGCTCAACGATTTGACCCTCTCCTTAGTCGCTGCCTTTCCCTTAGGCTCGTCAGTCGACCAGAGCACCACGGGACGACCTGGGATCAGAGAGGTCGCGGCCGGGATCAGGGCGTCTATCCCGGGATTTTGCCCGGTTATGATAGCTCCTCCACACTCGGGACACAACTCTGGAAGGTCCTCCCTCCTCCCACATATGAAACAGGACATGGCTTTACCGGTGACCCTGAAAGATCCACCACATGGGCAGGTTATGCTAGCTCCACACTCCTCACAGCGAAGATCACCGACGTAGCCCTTTCTGTCCAGAATCCAAATGGCGACCCGCCCTCGAGATACACAGTCTATGGTCCTCTCCATTGTGCTTTGCGCTAGAGGAAGTTCCCTCAAAGCACCTGGTATGTCCAGGGAGTGCCCCTCCTTGACGTCAACGAAGACAAGCCTTTTTCCCGGCCGTCTTTTCTCCTCCTCAGGGGAGAGACCTCTGAAAACCCTGGAGGACGGTATTCTTCCTCCCAGTACCAGCTTGGCCCCAGTCTCTTTAGCCATCCTGGAGAGGACGCTTCTGGCGTTCAGCTTAGGATGTCTCATCAGCCTATAGGCATCGTTGCCCTCGTCCTCCACTATTATCAGATCGGCATCCAAAGGAGCGGACATAACCCCTGGTCCACCGACCACAACTCCATACTCGCCATCCCTGACCGCCATCCACTCCCGTAATTTCCTGGATCCTCCGGTCCTGGGCCACAGCAAGCACCGATTTAAACCGCTTTGGGCGAGGACATCTAAAAAAGACTGCGCCCTTTGGTGATCAGGGAAGGCCACTATGGTCCTGGACGACGTCTGTATCATGGATATATACCGATCAATTCTGTCTCGATCGAGCCATCTATAGCAGGTAGAGACCTCCGAAGAGACACTCACTATTCCATCTGCCTCGCCTGCCTTCCAGGGAGGCAGCTCCTCCCCGGACAGTATCTCCTTCGGGATCATGGCCATGAGCGCCTGCCCCTGCCCGCACAGAAAGGCCTTTCCCACCCAATGGCTTAACCTCCAAAGATAACTAGGCATAACCGGCCCATCGTCAAGCACGGACGAGATGGACCTCACCTTGTTTTCAGGCCAGGTGGATGTATCGGAACAGGATAAGACGAAACCTACCCTCTTAGTCCTGCCTATGGGGACTGCCACCCTGCATCCTGGCGATAGCTCGCTCTGTGATCGATACGAGAGGGAACTCCACCATGGGCCGGGAACGAGGACCTCCACGAAACAGGACACGGTCAGGACTTGCCCCTAAGCTCCAGGACCTGATCCCATATTCCATCGGCGACGATCTCCTTATCGCCGGCCATCTCCCTTAGCACACCTTCAACACCTAACATTATTACACGGTTTGTGTTCGACCCAAATCCGCTTCCCTCCTCGGTCAGGTCGTTTGCGACTATCATATCAAGCCCTTTGGATTTAAGCTTTTCAGTGGCGTTTAAGGTTAGGTTATCGGTCTCGGCGGCGAACCCGACCAAAGTCTGATCGGGCCTTTTGACCGAGCCAAGTGTGGCCGCTATATCGGGGTTGTTTATAAGGGAGACCTCCATCACGTCGAGACCCTTTCTTTTTATCTTTTTTTCCGAGACGGAGGAAAATCTATAATCTCCAACAGCAGCTGCCTTCACCATGATATCACAGCCACCCATGGCACTTACCGCTGAGTCCAGCATCTCCTGGGCCGATATCACAGGCGAGACCTTCACCCCATGGGGAGGGGTTAAATTAACTGGCCCAGTTATCAGCTCCACATCGGCCCCTCTATACCACGCGGTCCTGGCCAAAGCGTAGCCCATCTTGCCGGAACTGGGGTTGGAGATAAACCTGACAGGGTCCATAAATTCTCTGGTAGGTCCAGCTGTAACCACCACAGAGAGGCCATCCATGTCCTTGACGGACAAGGCCCTCTTCGCCTCTTCCAGTATAACCTCCCTGTCCGGAAGTCTGCCCTGCCCCTCGTAACCGCATGCTAAATCGCCCGAATCGGGGTCCACCACAGTGTAGCCCAGGGCCACCAACCTATCCAGGTTTTCCCTCGTTGCAGGGTGGTATAGCATGTTAACGTTCATAGCTGGAAAAACCACGACAGGGGCCTTGGTCGCCAGAACTGCGCTGTCCATCAGCCTGCCCCCTCCTCCTATAGCCAGCCGAGAGGCGGTATCGGCGGAACAAGGGGCAACGATCACGACATCAGCCCATTCTGCCAGGGATATGTGAGGTATCTGGCTTCCTCCCTCTACGGATAAAAAGTCCTTCTCCACCCAGACCCTGTTTTTGGAGAGTGTAGCCAAAACCATCGGGCTTACAAAAGCCTCAGCGCTTTCGGTCAGAATAACCCTGACGTCCCATCCTAGCTGTACAAAGCCCCTCACTATGTGAGGGGCTTTGTAGGCAGCGATACCTCCGGTGACGCAGAGGAGAACGTTACTCTTCTTCGATCTCAGGTTCATCGATAGACTCTCCCCCCTCGATACCGGGAATGTCGTAGGTCACCGATAGGAGGTCGTTCTCAAGCTCTGAAAGGGCCGTGGATATGAACTTCTCGCCGCGTAAACGCTCGTCGGATGGCAAGCCCCCCTTGTCCTCGCTGATCTTCCTGGCCCTCATAGCGACAACTGAGGTGAGAAGATACTTATTGCTCACACCGGAATTCCTCTGTATTTTATCCAAATCAAAAAAACGCATTTAAGCTAAATCCCCCTTATCCCTGTTTCGATAAAGAGCAACAATTCTCTCCATCTCCTCGACAGCTCGGTTTAAATCGTCGTTTATTACAACGTGATCGTACTTATCGATCTCGGCCATCTCCCCTAGGGCGTTTTTCAACCTCAAGGCGATGGTATCCTCGTCCTCCGATCCTCTGGCCCTGAGCCTTCTCTCCAGTTCCTCCGTGGACGGTGGACACAGAAAGATCGACACCAAATCATCGCATTTGTCCATAACCTGAAGGGCCCCCTGGACATCTATCTCAAGCACCACGTCCTTGCCTATCTCCAGGTTTTCGTTGACATCGGACCACAGTGTCCCGTAAAGGTTGCCGTGAACCTCGGCCCATTCCAGAAAATCACCGGACTCCACCTTTTTCAGGAAGGATTCCCTCGGTATAAACCGATAATCGACCCCGTCTCGCTCCCCTGGCCTTGGCGCCCTCGTAGTGCAGGATATCGAGAAGGAAAGACCGTCCAGATGACGAAAAACCTCCTTGCGGACCGTGCCCTTTCCAGCCCCGCTGGGGCCGGATATGACGAAGAGGATCCCTCTATCACGATCAGCCATCGCTCTCATCTCCGTCAAACCTGTGGACGATAGTCTCGGGCTGAATTGCCGAGAGAATAACGTGGTTGCTGTCCGTCACCAGGATAGCCCTGGTCTTTCTGCCCTGGGTGGCATCTATGAGCCTTCCCGTCTCCTTTGCCTCTTCTTTTAGCCTCTTCATAGGGGCGGAGGAAGGATGTATTATGCTTATCACCCTGTCCGCGACGACCATATTGCCAAAACCTATATGTACCAACCTCTGGGCCAATGATATCACTCCACGTTCTGAACCTGTTCTCTGATCCTTTCCAGGACCGTTTTACCCTCCACTACCGACCATCTTATATCGCTATCTGAGACCTTGGAGCCCATGGTGTTAAGCTCTCTGTTCATCTCCTGAAGGAGGAAATCCAGCTTTCTCCCCACCGGACCATCGTCGGCCATCACAGACTTAAACTGTCCCAGATGACTTTGGGTCCTGCTGATCTCCTCCGATATATCCCACTTATCGGCGATGAATGTCATCTCCTGGGCCAATCTCCCCTCATCCAAAGAACAGTCGAACTTTTCCGCCACAGCGTCGACCCTGTCCTTCAGCGCCAAGAAAGCCCTGTCTGCACCGTCCTTCCAGGAGGAGGATATCCTATCCACCAGCGACTCATAGAGCTCAAGATGCCCCTTAAGGTCCATCTCCAACTCGGCCCCCTCTTTTTGCCTCATGGATATCAGAGAATCGATGCCGGAATCGACCAGACTTCTGAGCGATTCGCCTATCTCGTCCCTAATAGACGGAGATAGAGAGGGTGGCTCTGTGACGCCGGGAAGGCCCAGAAGGCTCTCCAGAGGGACGTCATTCGGACGTCCCATCCCCTCCCCTATGGCCTTAATCTGACCTGCATAAGAGGACAGCACCTCCGAGTTTATCCTGCCCGCCCTGTAGTCAGGGGACCAGGAGAGATCGACCCTGACCTGGACCTTGCCCCTGTTAAGCCTCTTTTTCAACGCCGAGTGGATAAAGGGCTCCTCCGACATCAGGTCACGGCCGGTTTTTACGAACACCTCGAGATATCTTGAGTTAACGGAGAAAATCTCCAGTGTCAAAGTACCCCATTCTCTATCCAAAGAGACGCGGCTGAATCCGGTCATACTGGTAAGCATAGCTCACCGTCCTTTCCGACCTTCGCTGATTCTCAGACGAAGCTCTTGGGTTAAAAAGGCCTCAAACTCATCGAGAGGGCCGTTTTCGCCGCTTATCGCTAACACTCTCTCGCCATCGCCCCTGATCCTGGACTCCAGAAACTTGACGGTCCCCTTGTCCATAAGATCTATCTTGTTGAGCAGAATCACCCTGGGTATATCAGCTCCACCTATGTCGACAAGGGTCGATCGGACGACGTCCAGGGTCTCCATCAGATCTGGGTCAGTTCCGTCCAAAACCACGGCGAGAAAATCGGCGAAAATCGTCTCCTCAAGCGTAGTCCTGAAGGCAGAGACGAGTGAAGGAGGCAGATCCCTGATAAACCCTACGGTATCCACGAGCAAAAGGACATCCCCAGAGGACAGAGAGACCGACCTCACCGCGGTGTCCAGCGTGGCGAAAAGGGCATCGGCCACGTGAATATCCCTGTCCTTCGACATCCTCCTAAGCAACGTGGATTTGCCGCTGTTGGTATAACCGACCAGGGAGACCACCGGAACCCCCGAGCTTAGCCTTCTCTTTCTGAGCTCGGACCTTCTTCTCTCCACGAGAGACAGTTTTCTGTCTATATCCCTTATCCTTCTCTCGAGCTTACGTCTGTGTATCTCGAACTCGGTCTCGCCCGGTCCTCTGGTACCTATACCGCCGCCGAGCCTGGACATCTGATGCCCCAGGCCTCTGAGATGGGGCAGTTCATAGCGACATCGGGCCAGTTCCACCTGAAGCTTAGCCTCGGATGTCCTGGCCCGTTCCTCGAATATTTTCATTATGACAAGGGGCCTATCCCAGACCTCCCTGCCGACCAAGGATCCCAAAGTGCCTCTTTGCCTAGGGGACAGGGGGATATCGCTGACTATCAGGTCTATCTCCTGCGCCTCGCACAGATCCTTAAGCAGTGACACCTTGCCTCTCCCTATAAGTGTGGCCGGATCGGGGGACCGACGCCTCTGGATGACCCTATCGACTACCTCCACTTTCAGGTTCTGTAGAAGCAACTCCAGCTCCGAGAGAAGCCTCTCGTCGGAGTCATCGCCCCTGTCTATGGATACGACTATGGATCTACGGCAGTCTTTTTTCAAGGGAGACATCCTCCATGGAGGAGAGCACCGACTCCAGATGACGGAGAAAGGTTACCCTGGCCTCCTTGGCGGACAGTCCTGCGGTGAGGGAACCTGGATCCAGCGGCTCTCCAAAAGAGATATACACTCTGCTCCAACCGATCCTGCTGGAACCGACCGGCATGGCCTCGTGTGTCCCGGATATGTAGACAGGGACGCCCGGCACTCCGGTTCTTATCGCTAAGAGCGATACACCACCCTCCAGGGGCTTCAATCTCCCGTCCAGAGACCTAGCTCCTTCGGGGAACAACAAGACCGCCTCTCCGTCCTCTATCAGCTGCAGAAAGGTCTTGAGTGCACCTCCTGCGCTCTGGGAGGATTCCCGACTGACAGGGATAGCACCCAAGGTCCATAAAAGCCAGGCAAACAGCCTAGAGCCCTGGAAAAGCTCCACTTTGGCCAGATATCGAAGTCTGCGAGGAAAGGCAGCGCCCACCACGACAGGATCCAGGTTGCTGGAGTGATTTACCGCCATTATGAATGGGGCCTCGGATGGAACGTTATTCAAACCGGCGATAGAGAGCCTGTTGTGGACCTTAAGAAACAGCAGGCAGAAGCGGCGCACCAACTGGTAGACCAGACGATCAAAAAAGTTATTCATCCGACCTGGCTCCCTCAGCCAACGAGACTATCCTCTCGACCACCTGAACTACCGTCATGGAGGAAGAATCTATCTTGACCGAGTCAGGGGCCTCTCTCAGAGGGGAACAGGGCCTCTCCCTATCGGAACGGTCCCTGGCCTTAATGTCCTCCAACACCGACGAAAAGGAAACGTCCGCCTGCCCCTTCGATAAAAGCTCGTTGAGCCTTCTTTCCGCTCTGATCTCCTCCGACGCGGTCAAAAAAACCTTGAGAGGCGCCAGGGGAAACACGACAGTACCCATGTCCCTTCCATCGGCGACCAGTCCTCCCCCAAGGGCCTGCTCCCTCTGGATGTCCAAAAGCCTGGCCCTCACGGAGGGCAAAGCCGAGTACCTTGAGGCCAACGAGTCGACCAAAGGATTTCTTATAAGGTCGGTGACGTCTACTCCATCGACCAGGACCTTACCGGAAACCAAAGCTACGGACAGGGATCTGAGGGAGGAGGAAAGAGGTTCCCCCTCCTCTGGGGGTATTCCCCTCTTGTCGAGGGTATAGGCAAGAGCCCGATAGAGGGCTCCTGTATCCAGATAGGACAGGCCAAGACGTCTAGCTACATCCCTGGCCACGGAGCTCTTGCCCGCTCCGGCAGGTCCATCTATGGTAACGACTATGTTTTTTGACGTCATCAACTATTCCTACCCCTCAAAAATCTCCATCTCTTCCGAGACCTTTTCCATTATGTCCACAAGCTCGGACATAAGGACCTCCTCCTTGCCGGAAAGTCCCAACCGTGATATGGATCCATCGGAGATGGAATACTGGAGACCATCCGCACCGACCCCCACGCCGAGCATCAATATCATCGAGTTAGCGACGTGAATAACGTCCACCATGCCCCTGTGCTCCGACATCTCCTCGGGAAGATCGTCGGGAATATACTGATATTGGATAGCCACCTGGTGAGACTCAGGTAGGTTCCACTTCTCCGCCATCATTGCCCCAACCTGAGCGTGGTCAAAGCCCAAAACCATTCGCTCCGCGTCGACAAACGGGACTTTGTCCGAGTCCACTATCCTGACTATTATCTGATATCCAAATTTAATGTAATCGTTCAGGACTATCTTGCCTATAGCGTGAAGCATGCCGGCGATATAGGCGTCGTCTGGTACACAACATTTTGTGGTCTCGGCTATGTATCTAGCGGCGTAGGCGACGCTGAGCGAATGTCTCCACAGATCGCCTCTGTCAAGCGCGTACCCGGCAAAGGAATTGTCCATCCTCTGATATACCGTAGCCGCTATGACGAGATTTTTTATCGTTTTATACCCCAATAGTGCTACCGCTTCCTGGATACTGGATATCCGGCGAGGCAGACCGTAGAAAGCCGAATTAGCCAGTTTGAGGGTACGGATCACCAGTCCCTCGTCTTTCGATAGGCTATCGGCGACGTTATGGGCACTGCTTTCCGGGTTATCCAGCATTTTAAGGGTCTCCACGACAAACTGAGGGAAGGATTTGACCTCCTTCAACCTGCCTAGAATGCGGTTCTGTATAAGCTGTCTGGTCCGATCATCCATAAACCCATCTCCTGCCTTGAACTAGACGATTCCTCCTTGACGGATAGCCCGCCACATCTCCTGAAGCTCCATGGAGCGAAATTGCCCTGATCTGAGTTTCCTCAGCTCCATTCTACCAATTTTTCGCCGAAATAGGATACGAACGGAAAGAGAAAAAGAGGAAGCCATGAGTCTGATCTCCCTTTTGAGGCCCTCTTTGAGCTCTATCGATAGCCATCGGCCTTGAGGTTCTTTGTCCATGACCTCTAGAGACAGGGGCTTAACAAGCCTCTCGGAGAGGACAACTCCCTCCCTCCAAAGGGACAACACATCCTCCCCTGGGGCGACGTCCAGAAGAACCTCGTAAGTCTTGGTGTAGCCGGAACTAGGGTGTATAAGCTGATTACAAAAATCACCATCGTTGGTGAGAATGAGAAGCCCTTGGCTGTTTTTGTCCAATCGGCCGACGGGATAGAGCCTCAGCCCCTCTGAGTCAGGGATAAGCTCTAAAACCGTGGGATCGAACCTATCGTAGGAGGCACACACGTATCCCTTAGGCTTGTTTATGACGAAATAGGCCGACTTCTCAAGGCTCAAAGCGCGACCGTCGACCTTGACGTCATCTCCTGGCTGGACGTCCATGGCTGGATCAAACACCGGGACACCACCAAAACAGACCCTCCCCTCGGCGATTATCGCCTCGGATCCCCTCCTTGAAGCCACACCACACAGAGCCAAGTAACGGTTAAGCCTCATCCTTCAACCCCCTCCCCACAGGACCTTAGCTCCTCTATCTCCCTCACCGTAGGGAGGTCTGATATGGCACCTAGACCAAAGACCCTCAAAAAAGCCTCTCCGGTCCTGTAGAGAAGGGGCGAACCGGTGCTTTTTTTTCTGCCGGATATGCGGATTATCCCGTGCGTCAGTAGGGTATCTATCACCCTCTCACAACGAACACCACGAATTTCCTCGACTTCCGACCTAGTTACAGGTTGATTATAAGCTATTACGGCCAAAGTCTCCAAAGCCGCCTTGCTTAATCTTATATTTTCCCTTTCGTTGCTTTCCCTGAAGCTGGTCACAGAATCGGACGTATCGGGAGTGGTGCAGATATGCCATCTTCCGCCGAGAAAAACGACCTCGAGGCCGTGCCCTCCATCGGAGTAGATTTTCGCCAAGGACTCGACAGCAGCCAAAACCCTGTCGGAATCCACCCCTACGGAGGAAGCAATCTGATCTATCAAAGCACCGTCGGAGGCCACAAAGAGCACCGCCTCTACCTGCTTGATAAGATCCTTATCCGGTGATTTGAGGGTAGATACAGACATCGCCGAACATCTCCTTCTGTTCCAAACGCACCATGTCCTTTCGAGACAGCTCCAGGAGGGCCAGAATCGTTACTATCAGGGAGGATATCCCTCCCTCTCCATTTAGCAGAAGAGAGAGAAAAACCCCCTCTGGGACGAGAGCGGACATTATCCCGTCCATTTTTTTCTCCACCTGAATCTCCTCCGGGATCGGGGGAGGAACCGCAGCAAAGGAATCGTCAAGCCACAGATCATCCTGCCTATCCCTGTGTCCCTTCATCAGCCCCCACCACAGTGAGGACAGAGAGTAAAGATCGCATATATCGTACCGAGGTGGCATGGGATAAGGGGACCTGAAAGACCTCTTAGACCACTCTATCTGTAGATTGGCCAGGACCATAGCAGCTTTTCTGTAGGGCTTATACCTCTCAAGGATACCCTCCAGGTCCTCGTGGGGATCGTCATCGTCGATAACCACATCCTCCCACTCCGCATCATCTAAGACCCTTGGAGCCAGAGCTATGGCTTTTTCGAGCACTAAGCTGGCGGCCTGAACCAGAAAGTCAGCTACCACCTCGATGGGGAGCTCCCCCTTGCGAGAATGGTACGCGCCGTATACACGGACTATCTGGGAGACGCTGATCCTGGAGACGTCGAGCTCCCTGCTCTCTATCAGGTGACACAGGAGATCCAGAGGCCCGGAGAATCCCTCTACCTCTATCTGAATCATAGGAGACGGCCCCCCGGCTCCTCTTCACTAAAGCCTAGGGACAAACCCTATGCCCGAGAGCACGGCGTCCATCGTCTCCTTGGCCGTCTTTCTGGCCTTTTTCGCGCCCTCTCTGAGTACATCCTCAAGGCTATCCTGCTCCGCCTCGTAGCGCGCTCTGCGCTCCCAAATCGGGTTCATCATAGCGACAACGTGCTCCTTAAGGGCTTTTTTACACTGCACACACCCTATGGTACCAGAGAGACATCCCGCACTGAGCTCCTCCATCTCGTCGTGATCTCCGTTGAAAACCTTGTGAATATCCCAGACCGGGCACTTCGCAGGATCGCCCGGGTCGGTCTTTCTCTGCCTGGCAGGATCGGTTACCATAGTACGAAGCTTATCCCACATCTCTTTCTCGTTATCGGATATGTTGATGCTGTTTCCGTAGGACTTGCTCATTTTTCTGCCGTCGGTACCTGGGACCTTGGGCGTTGGAGTCAGAAGGGTCTCGGGCTCTGGAAATATCTCGCCGTAGAAGTGGTTAAACCTCCTGGCTATCTCCCTGGTTATCTCCAGATGGGCGGACTGATCCTCACCCACCGGAACCACGTTGGACCTGTAAAGCAATATATCGGCAGCCATCAGGACGGGATAGCCCAAAAAGCCGAAGTTGCTGAGGTCTTTGTTCTGGATGTTGATTATCTGTTCCTTGTATGTAGGGTTTCTCTGGAGCCATCCTAAGGGGGTTATCATCCCAAGGGCCAAGGAGAGCTCAGCATGCTCCGGCACGTGGGACTGGATGAATATGGTCGATTTTTCAGGATCCAAACCCACGGCAAGCCAGTCCAACATCACCTCTCTACAGTTTTCGCTGATCACAGAGCTGTTGGCGTAATCGGACATCATGGCGTGCCAGTCCACTATACCGTAAAAACAGCTATAAGCGCTATCCTCCTGAAGCTTCATCCAGTTAGTCAGAGCCCCTGCCATATGGCCCAGGTGAAGCTTTCCAGTTGGCCTCATTCCGCTGAAGACCCTTTTTTCCATGATTACATAGTTCCCCCTTAATAAAGACCCCTAAAAAATAGACCTCGATAAGGTTGAGATAGGCAACAAAACCGTCTCAAGCCCGGAGACACGGGACACGTTCGCCGCGAGGTCCGCCATCGTAGCCCACTCCATCTCTCCGTGATCCAGCTGGATCAACGAAAGCCCCGAAAAAAGGGCATCCTGGACATCGTGATATTTCAAATCCGCAGTGACATAAACCTGAGCACCGGAGGACAGGGCGCTTCTCCAAAGTGACCCACCGGAACCGCCACATATGGCGATTCGAGATACGTCGCCCGGATTTCCCCAGGCCCTGGAGAAGGAGACTCCCCACCTGGCCCTCAAGAGCTCCAGGAGATCGTCAATAGGTAGAGGCCCTATCTCTCCGACGGCGCCGTCTCCCCAACTACCGTTACCGCCTGGGATCAAAGGGCTAACCTCTTCCATGCCGAGGGCCTTAGCCAGGGAGACGTTGGTCCCGACGGGAGAACTATCCCAGTTGGTATGGCAGCATATCGCCGACATCTCCCTGAGGATAAGCTCGTACAAAGTGGCGCCTACCGGTTCATTATAGGACAGATTACGGATGGGAGAGAATATCAGGGGATGATGAGTCAGCAGACAATCGCACCCTTCAGACTCAGCCATGACGACGGACTCAACAGATGGATCGAGGGCTACCGCGATCTTTTCGACAGAATCGGACCTGGATCTTACCGTAACCCCACAGTTGTCCCAGGCCTCAGCCCAAGAAGGAGAGGCCACGGAAGAAATTAACGACATAAAACAGTCTATTTTCATTGGAAAACCTCCTCAATCTATAAGGACTTTCCGACGATTATATATAAAAAAAGCCGCTCCCGCAGGAACGGCTTTAACTCTTGGTGGGCCCACCAGGACTCGAACCTGGAACCTTCCGGTTATGAGCCGGTGGCTCTGACCAGTTGAGCTATGGGCCCTGAACGACGAAGATTATACCTGTTACTCTCTCACATTTCAAGAGGCAGTTTTAAAAAAACTACTCCTCGACGATTATGCAGGAAACAGGGCAGCTATCCCTGGCATCCAGAACACACCGAGCCCCCTCAGGACGGATAACCCTAGCTATCCCTCGGGTCTCGTCAAGGGTAAAGGCATCTGGACAAATCTGCACACACACACCACATCCGATGCATCTTTCACCTTCTATAACGACACGCATAAAGGCACCCCCTCACAGTGAAGGCATTCTATACCATTGTCCTCGGGACGTCAAACACTGTGTATACAATCAAGAGGGGACGACCCTAGGACCCTCCCCTGACATATTCAGGGAAAGCAACGAAGAATACCTGTCGACCGCTTTCTTAACCGGCTCCTTGGACGCTATGAAGACCCCTATTCCGACCATATCGGCCTTGAACTCGTTGACAACCTGGCACATTCCTGAGGCGGTGCTTCCACCCCTCATGAAGTCGTCGATTATCAGGATCCGGCTTCCCTGAGCGATCTGCTTGGTCCCCATGTACATAGCCCTGACATCACCTGTCTGGGTTGCGAAATGAACGCAGACGGCAGGACCATCGCTAGCCCTATTCCTGAACCTACATACGGCTAGAGGGACACCTAATATCTGTGCCGTGGCCATCCCCAAGGGGATACCCTTAACCTCCGATGTAACAACGACATCGGGATACTTATCGTAAAAGTCGGAGGCGAGAGCCAGGCCCAGCTTCCAGGCATAGGTAGGGTTGAAAAGTATATCGCTATAGTAGATCAATCCGCTTGGAAGAAGCCTGTCCTGCTGGGATAGAGTCTGGGAGATCTCAGAGAGGAAGCTCCTTCTGTACTCCTCGGACATATGAGGAACAAAAGAGGCCCCGCCAGATCTTCCTCTGTCGACCTTTATACGGCCCAGCCCCTCAAGCTCTATAGACCTATCTATGACCGATATATCGTCGCTGATGACCGTCTTGGATACCTCAAAGTCCTCAGCAAGCGAGGTCAAAGAAAGTTGCCCCGAAGGACAGGTCAGGAGCCTGGAGGCTATCCTGATCAATCTGTCGGTTTTATTTCCCCTCATAGGAAAACCATCACTCCAAAAATATAATTTTTTCAATGCAGCTAATTTTACTGAAGACGCTTACCGATCCTGATGGGGCTTTATCGGGGCGATAAAGGGCAAACACGGAGCTCCCGCTTCCGCTGACACCCCAGGCGATAGCCCCGGAAGAATCGCAGGCGGAGAATATATCGGAGTAGCCGTGATGACGTTCAACAAGGGGACGCACGAAATCGTTCGGCAAAAGACCGACTTTTTCGTGCTCTCTCAGCCTTCTCAGGACTTCCAGAGCCTCCTCCTTGGCCTCAAGCTCGGACATAGGCCAAGGTCCAGGAGAATAGAAATTGTCCAACACGCCGAAGGACTCCACCGTGCCACATCTCCATACAGGAACGATGAGGACCGCTTTGAGATCGACGTCCTCCACAGGCGAAAAGACCTCTCCGATCCCGGAGACCAAGGAAATATCCTCGTCGGAGGCCAAGAACGGAAGGTCCGCCCCCAAAGAGGCAAGATCAAATGTCCCTGGGTCAAAACCAAAGACGTCCCTGGCCCAGGCAAAGGCCGCCGCCCCGTTTCCTGTTCCAGCTCCAAGGCCGGTCCCAGGGGGAACGGCCTTGGATATGGACACGAAAAGAGGAGGGATCGAGACCCCGCCCCCTCTCAACATATCGAACACCTTTTGGACAAGATTTACGCCCTTGACCTCCGCGCCTATCACGTCAACCCCGTCACGACCCTCGAGCGAGGGAGATAGGGAAAGCCGCTCCAGCGGCGGGAGCTTTTTGAACACCGACACCAAGCGATGATAGCCATCATCC
>JAQUTB010000263.1 GCA_028709985.1 Dethiosulfovibrio sp. | reverse complement strand
ACCGCCGGGCAGTTGGGCATCATGGTGACCAACCTCTGTCCTCCGGTAAATCCGGCCGAAACAAGGGACGCCTCGCACCGGTCCGCTGCCTGGTCCAGCTCCCTCCTGGTCCAGGTGACACCCTCGAAAAAAAGGCATGGCGAGTCGGGATAGACCTCGCACCTCTCCTTTATGACCTGCTCCACTCTGTTCACGGAAAAACCCCTCCCCCTAAAAAATTAAAGCCTGATCTGAACCGAAAGACCAATTATGTCGCTCTTCATGTCTTCGACCCTGGCGTTTAACAGACTTCCTCCCCCTGTGCCGTCGTACAAAACGTCCCTCTCGTCTATGATCATTCTTCCGTAGGATAACGACCCGGATAGATCTTTGTTTCGATAAGTTACACCGACCGAGTAGGTCTGTCTATCCCCGGTCGGGACCATGAAATCCACCATGCCATCAGGGATCGGCGAACAATCGTAGACGTAGCCAGCCATGACGGACCATCTATCGTTAACCCTGTGCTCCACGCCCAACTGATATCGCCACACGTCTCGCCATCCCTTCTCCTCAGAGGTTACGTTTGACCCTGGATCCGCTGGATTAAGTGGCCTTCCGTAGTTTATGGTCAATGCGTCATAGGAGCTCCATCGGGTGAAAATACCGTCCACCTCAACCCTGGTCCTATCGGTTACCCAGTGGCTGATCCCCAAGGACAGAGAGTCAGGCAGTGTGACCGATCCCCAGGCGGAGGTGGAGGGTACACCGGAAAAACGAGCGTCTCCCGTCACGTCCTGGGTCACCTTGCTTCGATATACCGCCCCTAAGGAGGTTCTCTCGGACATATCCCACCTCAGGCCGAGGTTCCATCCCCACGCCGTGTTGTCGGCCTGGACATCTGCATCTAAGTCCCCCATAGGGGTAGCGATTTTTTTTCTCTTTCTAAAATCGAGATACATTGCCTCTATACCAACCGCAACCGACAGCTCTCCCACCTTAAACCCATAGGTCGGGGTTACGGAAAGACTCTTGACCTCTGCGTGATAGCTGTTATATCGCCCCTTCCAATCGGGATCGAACTTGGAAGAAAGGCCAAAACGGCTCTGAACCGTCAGACCGAACCATCGATTATCGCTAAGTTTCTTTCCGTAGTAAAAGTACGGGACTAAGGCAGGATCCTTCACGTTATACTGCACCGTACCATCGGAAAACCTCACCTTACCGGTTGGATTGATCCAGCTTGTCCCTGCGGACCATCCACTGGACTCCACCTGGGTTATAGACGCAGGATTAGCTCCCATAGCATCCACACCGATCCCACCAGCTAAAGTAGCCCCAGCCATCCCGTCCCCTGCGGTACTCCACTCATAAAGGGCAAAGCCAGAACCATAGGCCACCCCAGCAAAACAAAACAGCGCAAATCCCCCAAATAACCCCACAAGCCCCTTCATAAGTCCTCCTAAAATCGTCCTCTATAAGCGAGAGGAACTTTATCTCCTGCATCGCAGAACAAATATTATTATCCCAGATCAGAAGCATTTTGCAACCTGGTCTTATGATCGAGTTAGCACAAAAATTCACTTGCAGGAGGGTGGGATAAGTGGTAATATCGCCACATAGAGAGGGGGCATCCTATGGCGGATAAAGACAGATCTGTGGCTATTTTCAAGGCGCTGAGCCATCCTCTGAGGCTAGAGGTAGTCAGAAGGCTGGGACACAGAGAGGAATGCGCCTGTAAAATAGCCCAGTGGTTCGACTCGGACAGAACCACTGTCAGCAAACACCTAGCGGTACTCAAAGACGCTGGCGTGCTGAAGGACCGAAGGGAAGGACAGTGGATATTCTACTCCGTGGCCCTGTGCTGCGTATTGGACATGATAGAGTGCGTCGATTCAGGTCGATGTGGACCTATTTTTTGATAGGAGGATGCTGTGATGACCGTTAAAATTCAAATATTGGGAACCGGATGTGCCAAATGCAAAAAGCTAGCGGAGCTTGCGGAGGACGCTGCGAGGGAACTGGGACTGGAGTACTCACTGGACAAGGTCACGGACATATCGGAGATAATGGAGTTCGGCGTCGCAGCCACTCCAGGGCTAGTGGTCAACGACAAGGTCGTCTCAGCCGGTAAAGTGCCCACCCCTTTGGCGGTGAAGAGGCTTATCTCCGAGGCTCTATAAAAACAGGCCCCCCAGGGGGCCTGTTTTTCGAGATAATACGTGGCTTTTTTGTCACGTTTAAAGCTAGAAGACATGGAAAGAAGGGGTTGTAATTGAGCGATAAGAACAAGTTTATCTGGATTCTAGGGGTTTTTGCCCTGGCATACTGGCTTCCGGTGGAGTCTCCAGCGGTACGCTCCGGAGCGGTGGAGGCTCTGGCGATGCTTCACGAGTACGCCAGGGAGCACGTGCTGCTTTGCCTCGTTCCGGCGTTTTTCATAGCGGGAGCGATCAGCGTGTTCGTCAGCCAGCAGGCGGTCATGAAATACCTCGGGGCTCAGGCTAAAAAATGGGTCGCCTACTCGGTGGCGGCGGTGTCCGGGACGATTCTGGCGGTGTGTTCCTGCACGGTGCTTCCTCTCTTTGCGGGAATCTACAAAAGGGGAGCTGGCCTCGGACCTGCCACGGCGTTTCTCTATTCCGGCCCTGCGATAAACGTCCTGTCCATCGTCCTAACCGCCAGGGTGCTTGGCTTCAAGCTCGGCCTAGCTAGGGCGGTCGGGGCCATACTGTTCTCGGTGCTAATAGGGGTATGCATGGCGTTTATCTTCCGTGGAGAGGAGGAGGAGCGCCAGAAGGGATTCGCCCAGCTTCCCGACGACGGCTCAGGCAGAGCCCTTTGGAAGACCGTATGGCACATGGCAAGCATGGTGGTCTTTTTGGTCTTCGCCAACTGGGCCGCTCCCAAGGTTCCGGGGGGAGTATGGGAAAGCATATACTCGGTGAAATGGTACATAGCGACTGCTGCGTTAATGTCCACACTAGGATCTACCTTCATGTGGTTCCAAAAGGACGAGAGACAGGAGTGGATGGACTCAACCTTCGGCTACTCACTTCAGGTGTTGCCTCTGCTATTTGGGGGAGTGTTGGTCGCTGGGTTCCTGCTTGGACGGCCAGGACATGAGGCCCTTATACCGAGCCAGTGGGTCGCGTCCTTGGTGGGAGGTAACTCCTTCGGAGCCAACTTCTTCGCCGCCATATCAGGAGCATTTATGTACTTCGCCACCCTTACGGAGGTTCCAATACTTCAGGGGCTTATAGGATCTGGAATGGGACAGGGCCCCGCCCTTGCCCTTCTCCTGGCGGGACCGGCTCTATCTCTGCCCAACATGCTGGTAATAAGGAGCGTCATAGGGACAAAAAAGACCGTCGCCTACGTCAGCTTGGTGGTG
>JAQUTB010000262.1 GCA_028709985.1 Dethiosulfovibrio sp. | reverse complement strand
GACCGCCAAAGAAACTATCCTCACCATTGTCCCTGGACTGTCCTGAGCCAACCCTCCTATTCTCCTGTACACCGAAACGACCTCCTTTTTCACTCTAAAAGATTCAAACGTTACCCTACGAAAACTGATGACTAAAAAAAAGGGCCTGGATCCTCTGAAAGGATCCAGGCCCGCAGTCGCCGTCGGACTATACGCCGACAAAAACTCCAGGAAGGACCCCGCAGCTGATAACGACGACTATAATAACGACTAGGACGAGAGAAGCGTTTATAGTGTTTTTCATCGTAGGGCTCCTTTCCCGGCATCTCGTGCCGACGAGTAATTGGCGGTCATAGTAAACCACGAGGTGTTTTTTGTCAACACCTATTTTTTTGAATCCATATTCAGGGCCTTTTTCAGGTCGTTGAGCTTCAGGCCGATCTCCAGGTATTCGGCCTCTTTAAGCTGGAACTGTCTCATGTCCTCAGGGTAGCCTCTCTTACGGTAGGAGCGGTCCTTACGGCCCTCCTCCAGCTTGGAGCACAGCTCCTGGAACGAGACCATAGCGGAAGACATGGCTTTGGCGTAGCCTCTGAGGACGATCAAGAATCGCCCCTCCGCTGTGTCCGATTCGGGGGACAGCTCCTTGATCTCTTCCCTGACCGCCTCAAGCCTTTCAAGCAGAGGAATCACCGAGGCAGAGGCCCCTGACGGGTCTGGTTTAACCAAGCCCAAAGCCTTCTTGAACGAGAACTTGAAGAGGCGGTTTTGCACCGCCAGATATTCCCTGAGGACAGAGTTTACCTCCAGGGCTACCCTTGACGCCCCCTCCCTCACGACTTGGACAGGGCCCTTTCAGCGGATGTAGCGACGTTCCCCAGCAACATGGCGATGGTCAGAGGCCCTACTCCTCCTGGGACGGGAGACAGATAGCCCGCGACCTTTAGGGCGGACTCGTAGTCCACGTCTCCCACTATTCCGTCGGGGGTGCTGTTTATTCCGACGTCGACCACCACAGCGCCGGGCTTTATCATGTCGCCGGTTATCATCTTGGGCCTCCCGACCGCGGCGACCACCACGTCGGCTGATTTTATAACCTCGGCGAGGTTGGAGGTCCGACTGTGACAGATGGTGACGGTGGCGTTCTTCTCAAGCAGCAACATGGCGACAGGCTTGCCAACTATGGTGCTTCTTCCGACAACCACGGCGTGCTTGCCCGACAGGTCCACATCGTGTTTTTCCATCAGGTACATGGCCCCCTGAGGGGTGCAGGGCCTGAGCGACGGCAGCCCCGAGACCAGCCTCCCCAGGTTGGCCGGGTTAGAGCCGTCAACGTCCTTGTCGGGATCGATGGCCGCCTGGACCCTCTCGTTGGATATGTGCTTAGGGAGGGGCATCTCAACCAGTATGCCGTGTACCGAGGGGTCCGAGTTGAGCTTATCCACCAGGGCCAGGAGGTCCTCCTCCGACGTAGATCCTGGAAGCTGGTGGAACGAGAATGAGATGCCCACAGACTCGCAGTTTTTGCGCTTCTGCTCCGCATAGACCTTCGAGGCTGGGTCATCCCCAACCAGCACCACCGTGAGAGCTGGCTCAACTCCCTTGGCCTTTATGGCCTCGACCCTTGACCTTATCTCCTCTTTTGCCTCTTTCGCGGCGGCCCTGCCGTCCATAACCTTACAGTCCAATTCATTACCCCCCTGTTTTATGTTTAACAAATTATCTCCAAGATAACCTAAACCATTATGAGACAAGACAATTTCATTGTACACAGAAATATCTACATCGACAAGCTTTATGAAATAGGTTGAACTACTGCTCCGACTGAGTATACGCCTCGGAGAGAGCAGCTTTTTTTATGTAAAGGTCCATCTGTGGGAAGGGAATCTCTATGCCCTCTCTCTCGAAGACCTCCTGGATTCGGTATCTCACGTCGCTGCTCACCTTGGAGGGGAATCCCTTTCTGGTGTCCACCCAGAAGTACAGGGTGAAGTCCATGGAGCTTGCCCCGTAGTTGGAGAACAGGACGAATGGCTCTGGATGGGGTATCACCAGCTCGTGTTCTTTGGCGAGTCGAAGCAGTATCTCCTCGACTTTTTTGGCAGGGGTTCCGTAGGCGACGCCGATCTCCAGCTTGCCCCTGATGATCTTGTCGGAGAGGGTCCAGTTGGTTATCTTATTGTCGAGAAAGTAGCTGTTTGGGACCAATACATCGTAGTTGTCGAAGGTCTTGACCCTGGTGGAGCGGGAATCTATCTCCATGACAGTAGCTGTAACGCCGTCGAACTCGACAACGTCGTTGATCTTGAAAGGCTGTTGGACCATCAGGATGAACCCGCTGATCAGGTTGTTGAACAGGTTTTGAGCCCCAAAGCCAACACCGATGGCGACAGCACCTCCAAGGAAGGCGAAGGCCGTCAGAGGCACGTTGACGATCTTCAGGGAGATGAGGAAGCTGGCCACTATCAGGACGTAGTAGAGCAACCTCTCTACGGCGTAGATCCCCGTCACGTCCACTCGTTTGGAGTGAAGCAAAAACCATTTCCTTATGAACCTAGCAAGCCTCTTGCTGGCCATGAGCCCAAGGGAGAGGATAGACAAAGCCAACACGAACTCCTTAAGCCTTACAGAGTAGTCCCCTGAATGCCAAAGCTCGGTGTTCAGTATCTCGGTGGTCCTGGTCCTCCAGAGAGTGGTGACTTTCTCGGCGACGTTGACCGTGCTGACCCGTCCCTTTATCTCCTCCAGAAGCCTTTTATTCATCGAGTCCAGCGTCATGGCAGTGGCGATGTAGTTCATGTTCTGAGACATAACCTGGTCCAGCATCTTTCGCCTCTTCTTCAGCGAAGATAGCTCTTCCTTGCCCTTTTGCTCCTCTATCTCCTTGTCCAACGCTAGGGCCCTACGGTGAAGAGAGGACTGGTATCTCTGCTGGGCCAACAACACGTTCTCAAACCGTCCGACCCTGTCCTCTACCTCGTCTCGAGCCTTCAGCAGTACATCGGCGCTCATTCCACCGTCTTTCAAGAGAGAGTACCTGAAGGACCATATCTCCTTCATCTCCCCTAGCATGCCGACCATCTCCTGGCTCTGAGAGGACGTGAGGTGTATGAGCTCCCTCATTATCTCCGCCTCGGCAAAGGCCATCTGGGCCGACTTGACCGCCTTTTCCCCTGAGGCAACGGTCAGGTTTGCGTGGGAGTCGGCGTAGGCTTTCTCAGCCTTCTCCGCATCTCCAGCAAGGGAGGCTATCTTTTTCTTGAGCTCCTCCTCTCCGGAGGAATAACGGGCAAGGCCTTCGTCCAGGTCCTTCTGGTCGTAGGCCAGGTTGTCGTGTATATACCGGCGGAGATCCTCCTCCTGCTCAAGCCGGAGGGAGGCCACAGAGACCTGTAAGT
>JAQUTB010000261.1 GCA_028709985.1 Dethiosulfovibrio sp. | reverse complement strand
TCCCTCTTCTTCCCAGAGTCCAGTATCAGTAGGACATGGTCCTTCATGGACAGAGGGACCGACCTGTACTCCAGGTCCGAACACCGAAGAGAAAGGGCGTGATCCCTCTGCCCCAGTGCTATGGCGAACTGGTCCATGATGCCTGATTGAACCCCTATAAACCTGTTTTCGGCCTCTTTGCAGATCTGTGCCATGGTTATCCTGGATGAGTCGTCATCCAAGAGATTAAGCCCACAGAGCTCGGATATGACCGCAGCGGTGGCCATCTCTATGGAGGCGGAGGAGGAAAGTCCACTATCCCTTGGAATTGTCCCGAAAAAGACCATGTCGAACCCCTTGTCCAGCGCTATGCCCCGCTGCTTCATGGCCCACATAACGGACTTAGGATAGTTGGCCCAGCCGTGGTATGCTAAGTTGGAGAGATCGGATATATCGAATGTTACAGGGTCGGCGTGGGGGAAGTTATCGGACCGAAGCCTGACAGATGAGTCATTCCTGAGCCTTCCCATCGCCCAGGTTCCCAGATCCACGGCGCAGGGAAGGACATACCCACCGTAACAGTCGGTATGTTCCCCTAAAAGGTTGACCCTACCGGGAGCGAACGCTATTGCCGTTCCGTCACAGGGACCGTAGTAACGTTTCCACATCTCGCAAAGCAACTCTCTCAAAAAAGATCACCCCTCTTCGTCGTTCTATCTCGATTCTACACCAAAGAGGGGCCAAAAACATCGATACACAGGAAGGAGAGCTTTTTTTGATCGAACCTGAAGTGATATCCAGCTATGTTAAGGCTCTTGTGGACTACGGAATAAAAGAGGGCCTAGCGGAGGAGATCGACCGTTGGGTCCTAGCCAACACCATCATAGGATCTCTGGGTTTGCCCGATCCAGCAAGTGGAGGCCCCGTTATAGAGAACGAGATGGAGGCTATAAAGGGCCTTCACCTGTACGCGATGGACACGGGACACCCGTGGGGAGATCTGCCGGAGGAGAAGTTCACCGGGAGGATCATGGGGCTGCTCACGCCATCCAACGGCTCTATGGCCAGGGAGTTCAGGTACATAATAGACGACAAAGGTCCGATCGAGGCGACCCAGTGGCTCTACAGGATATCGGCCGCGACAAAGGACGTGCGGCTCGACCTGGCATCAAAAGACCTCCGTTGGACCGTCTCCACCGACTACGGCGACCTTCAGATAACCGTAAACAGATCCAAGCCGGAGAAGGACCCTAAGGACATAGCCGCCCCAAAAACGGGAAAATCCTACCCAAAGTGCCTTCTGTGCCCGGAGAACGCTGGCTTTTGGGGAAAGCCAGGGCATCCTGAGAGGTCGAATCACAGGATCATGCCCATATCCCTCGACGGGGAGGAGTGGTTTTTGCAGTACTCCCCCTACGTCTACTACCATCAGCACTGCATAGTTTTCTCGAGGGAACACCGCCCTATGGCGATAGGGCCGAGGACAGTGCCGAGGATACTGGACTTTCTCGACCAGTTTCCCCACTTCTTTCTGGGATCCAACGCAGCGTTGCCCATCGTGGGAGGGTCCATACTGGACCACGACCACTTTCAGGGCGGCAACTGGTCCTTCCCTATCCAGTCGGCATCGGCTAGAAAAAGTTGGGACAAGGGGTCAGTCGTGGCGGAGGCTCTGATATGGCCCATGGCCACACTGAGGCTAAGGGCAAGGGATAGACAGGACATGGAAAGATTCGCTACGTCGGCCATAGAGTCGTGGAAGTCCTACGACGACCCATCATGGGGCATAGAGAAGGAACACAACTCGGTCAGCGTGATAGGCCGAAAGGTAAAAGACAGCTACGAGATGGACTTAGTTCTAAGGAATAACAGGACCTCCGAGGAATATCCTGATGGGATATTTCACATCAGGCCGTCGAGACATCACATAAAGAAGGAGAACATCGGCCTGATAGAGGCCATGGGTCTGGCGGTGCTGCCGGGAAGGCTGGCGACGGAGATGGAGCCTCTGTTGGAGGCCCTCGTGGGGAAACGCCTGTCCGTGCCGGAGAATTGGCCCCACCTGGAGTGGGCTAAGGGGCTTTTGGAAAAGCACGGTAACGGCAAATCCCAAGAGGAAGCTAAAGGCATCATAGAACGAGAGATAGGTCTGGTTTTTCTGGACGCACTCAGGGACTGTTCGGTCTACCCCGATGATAAAAATGGCCAGGATGGGCTGGACAGTTTTATAGAGTCCGCGCTGAGAAAGTTTTAGCTCAAGGGACATCTAAAAACTCTATCCCTCGGAGAGACCATTCCGACAAAGCCCGTTCGAGCCCGTATACTCGACATGCCGTAGTGTAGTGCGAATGGGGCGACAGGACGTCGCCCCAAGCCGAGGGGGCACAGGACGTGCCCTCCGAGGCGGTTCGTACGAAACAGGCAGGTCGAGTATACGCCCGGGCGAGACAGGGCGCTGGCGGAAGGGTCTCTCCGAGGGGACTCAAAAGTGAGTTTTTAGAGAGATACCCCAAGGAAAAGGCCCCGACGCTTTTTGAGCTTCGGGGCCTTTTCCTTAGTCCTTCGCAAGAGCCAATATTGCGGCTCCCATGATCTTTGCGCTGGTCATCATATTGTCTATGTCCCAACATTCGTTGGCCTCGTGGATATTGGAAGGCTCATCGGGAAGAACCGGACCAAAGGCGAGGACGTTGGGCATGGACTTCGCGTAGGTCCCTCCCCCTATGGACATAGGCTTATCCTCGGTCCTGCCGGTCTCCTGTCTGTAAACATCCATGAGCTTTACCACCAGGTCTGAGCTCTCTTCCATGTAGAGGGGCTCGCTCTTTTTCATGGAGATAACCTGCCAACCGGCATCGGAGAAGGTTCTCTCCAGAATTGGAGCGACCTTCTCTGTGGAGAAGCTAACTGGGAAACGGGGGTTCAGTGAGAACTTCACCCTGTCACCATCGGACTTCATGGTCCCCCAGCATACCGAGGTATAGCGAGACACATCGTCGTAGAGGCAGACTCCCAGGCTTTCTCCGTAGAACTCGGTCCCGACATAACGGTCCAGCGAGTTCAAAGTAGCCCCCTGCTCCCCCAAGACCCCCAAGGTCCTCAGGAACTTGACCAGCCAGGCCACGGCGTTGACCCCTATCTGGGGAAGGCTTCCGTGGGCCGGTGCTCCGAGCATGGTGAGGACGAAACGGCCATCCCCTTTGTCCTCCAGGGAGAGCTTGGCCTTCTCCGGGCCTTTAAAAGACGATACGGAGAAATGAACCCTCTCAATCTTGTCTGGATCGACCTGAATCTCTGCCTTCGCGACGGAGGGAACGGAGTTTGCCGCGACGCCTCCATCGAAGGAAAGTATCCTTATGGGACCCTCCGCCTTGAAGGGGGCGGAGAGCTGAGCTATACCGCTGCCCTTCTCAC
>JAQUTB010000260.1 GCA_028709985.1 Dethiosulfovibrio sp. | reverse complement strand
CTCAGGAGGCGAAAGGCTCCTCCAAGAGCCTGTCTTTCTCCCGTTGGGTTGACGTCCCTATTTTGGACAACTCGTCGGTGGCCTGTGCGGGAAACGGCGTCGGAGGGATGGCGGAGGTCTACGCCGATGCCTGCGAGTCTATCATGCTGCCCGGTGAGCTGTTGGGGACCGTCTCGGTCAACGCCGACAGAAGACCTTTTATAGTCACCGTGGAGGGAGACAGCATGGAGGAGGCTGGCATAATGGACGGATGTCAGGTGGTGGTAAATCCCGAGGAGGAGGTCTACGACGGCGACCCGGCCCTGGTTAGCTTCGGTCGAAACGGAGACTGGGCGGTCAAATGGGTCTACTGGCAAAGAGGCGGCGGGGTGGAGATTCGCTCCTCTTCCTTGAGGTATCCTCCCCGGGTCTTCTCCGACGGCGACATCCAGGAGGGACTTTTTCAGCTCATAGGAAAGGTAGTCAGGACATTGGGAAAGCCTCGAAGAGGAGCTTAGGGATTTCTTGCCATTTTCCCCCTCAAGATGTACGATCAATATGCAATCGATGTTGGTTATCAAGATCGTTGAGGAGGGGAATAAATGTCCGAGATAGTTAGAATTGGCATCTTCATATGCAACAGGTATCACACCTGCGCCGGGGGAAAGTGTCTGAGGGCCATGAGAAACCGAGAGGGAGGTTTCGACAGATACGAGGGGAAGGAGCTCCAGTTGGTGGGTTACACCACCTGCGACGGCTGTCCCGGTGGGAACATCGAGTACGCCCCTGGGGAGATGGTGAAAAACGGGGTAGACGTCATACACTTTGCGACTGGGATGATAGTGGGATATCCTCCCTGCCCCAGGATAGATTTCTTCCGCCGGTTCATAATGGAGAAGTACGGCATACCGGTGGTCACAGGAACCCATCCTATCCCTGAAAGCTACTACACAACCCACTCTGCCCTAAAGACATGGGAGTCCCCTATGTGGAAGGAGATAATAGCCCCGGTCCTCACGACGGAGGAAATGCGACTGGCCTACAACTAAAGTCGAGGGCGACCCTTCAAAGGGCCGCCCTCGACTTTGTTTATCCTATTTTTTCAAGGGAAAGAGCTCCGGTAGGGCAGGCATGGACACACAGACCGCAGCCCCAGCATCGAGAAGAATCGAAGGTCATAGACTTACCTTCGCCCGATCTTTTCACCTCGAACACGTCAAAGTGGCACTTGTCGGCACAGAGACCGCATCGGACGCACCGTCGGTCGTCCCACAGGACTCTGTAATCCTGCCTGGGCCATATCCCCTTGCTGCCGAGCCTCTTGGAGCTCCTAAATGGGTAGCAGCAACAGCTATCGCAGTTGCAGAGAGCCTCGTCGCCTACGGTCTGCATCAGGCCATCTTTGCTGGCTGATTCGATTATACCCTTTGCCTCCTCCAGGGACACCTTTCGTCCCCAGCCCCGATGGATCGGGGTGTTTATGGTATCCGATCGGTAGTACTGTAAACAGGTATCCACCGGAAACTGGCAGTTCATGGCGAGGCATCGACAGTTACAGGGTAGGACGTATATATCCTCTTCGACGGTGTCCATGAAGGTCAAAGCCTCCTCTAGAGGGATCACCCTATCGTTTCCAAGATGACAAGGTCTGTCCTTTTCGAGGCCGTAGTTGCCCCTCGCCCTGTTCTCCAGCTTTGCCACTATGCCAGGTAGACATCTTTTTCCGTATTCCTCCAGATACCAGTTATCCAGCGTTTTTCTGACATCCTCCGGTAGCTCTCTCCATCGGCTGTTTTCAAACTGGGCGAAAAGGTCGAGCCTGGAATAGAGGCAACCGGTGACGTAAAGGCCATCCTCGGTCAGAGAGGTGAACCCCCTCTTATAACAGGACCTTACCAGTTCCTCCGCCTCTGACAGGGATAGCCCCATAGCCTCGGCGACCTGACTTTCGGAGAACTCTCCCCGTTCCGCCATAGCGACGACCAGAGCTCTCTCTTCCTCTGTGGACATTGCCTCCAGTGCTTCGTCGACCCCCTCAGGGGCTCCAAATGCTTTTGCGAAACTATGTATTTTCATAATCTAAAACTCCAGAGGTCCTGTCACCGACTCGGCGGCGGATAGGATCTCGCCGTCTTTCACCATCCTCGCTATGGCCTCCATGAGAGGAGACATAAAGGCGTCCTGCTCCACCCTCGGAACCTCCTGCCTTACCCTGTCGTGGACCGCCTTAGTGGCGGGGGATGGGGCTATGTCGTAAAAATCCTGGGCCTGACAGGCGTTCAGGATCTCCACCGAGAGTATGTACTTCGCCAAAGAGGCCCCTCTGTAGAGCTTGACCGCCGCGTTGGCTCCCATGCTGGTATAGTCCTCCTGGTTGGCGCAGGTGAAGCCGTTGTCCACCGTGGAAGGGTGGCTTAAGGTCTTCATCTCCCCTAAAAGCCCTGCGGCGGCGTACTGAGGGATCATCAGGCCGTTGTTGAAGCCGGGGTTTGCGTTCAAAAAGGCGGGAAGCTCGCTGACGTGGTGGTTCACCGTCCTGTCCAGGCGCCTCTCGGACATCTTGGCGAGGCCCGTGAGGGCTATGATTGCGCAGTCGCAGGCCATTCCCACGTAAGATCCGTCGGCGTTGCATCCCATAAGGGCCTCGCCACCGTCCTCGGTGTCGAATATGAGGGGATTATCCACCGACGAGTTAAGCTCTACCGACACCGTCTCAAGGCCGTCGGTGAGTACCTTCTTCGCCGCACCGTGCAGCTGAGGGATACACCGAAGGGATAGGGCGTCCTGGACCCGATGTCCTCGGTAGGTCCTCTCGATTTCGCTGTCCTCAAGGAGTCGCCGGATGTTGGAGGCCGTGTCCCCCTGGTGTCTGTGGGGCCGAACCTCCTGTATCCTTGGGTCCATCGCCATCAGGGTTCCCTTTAAGACCTCCAGCGACATGGCTCCCGCGACGTCGGCGGTCTGGGCTATCATAAGGGAATCGTATAGCCCCAGGGCCCCTATGGCGGTCACAGAGGTGGTCCCCGATACTATGGTCAGGCCTTCTTTGGTGGAAAGCACCACCGGATCCAGTCCCGAAGCCTTCAGGGCCTCCGATCCCCTCATCCTCCGCCCACCGTACACAGCCTGTCCCTCTCCTATTAGGACCGAGCCGATATGGGCCTCGTAGCATATGTAGCCCACCGATCCGTGTCCTGGCACCACCGGAACGACTCCGGCGTTTAGCATTCCGGCCAAAAGTTCCAGAGGGGCCATGCTCATTCCAGTATGTCCCGACCCGAAGTGCTGGAGCATGACGAACATCATGGCCCTGACGCACTCCTCCTCCAGAGGCTCTCCCACCGAGCAGGAGTGGGAGAGGACGTGGTTTCTCTGGACTACCTCCCTGTCCTCCTGGGATATGAACCTGTTCCAGTTCTCTCCCAGACCTGTGGTTA
>JAQUTB010000259.1 GCA_028709985.1 Dethiosulfovibrio sp. | reverse complement strand
AGGCGTTTCATCCAGATGTTTGGCGATGTGGTCAAGGGAGTGTCCGGCGAGAAGTTCGAGGGTGTGCTGGAGGACGTAAAGAGAGAAAACGTAGTGACCTACGATAATCAGCTTACCGCCGAGGCCCTTGAGGAGCTGGTAAAACGCTACAAGGTCCTGTACAAAAACGAGACAGGCGAGGACTTCCCCTCCGATCCCATGGTCCAGCTAAGGCAGGCCATCGAGGCTGTATTCGACAGTTGGAACACCGCCAGGGCCAAGACCTACAGGAAGATCCATCACCTTGCCGACGACATGGGGACCGCTGTAAACGTCATGGCGATGGTCTACGGCAACCTAGGGGACGACAGCGGCACAGGGGTCTGCTTCAGCCGCAACCCGGCGGACGGCGAGAAAAAACTGTACGGAGAGTTTCTCATAAACGCCCAGGGAGAGGACGTCGTAGCCGGAATAAGGACGCCTCAGCCCATAGCGGCACTGGCTCAGGTTATGCCCGAGATATACAAAGACCTGTCAAATACCGTCGAAAGCCTTGAGAGCCGCTTTCAGGAGATGCAGGACATAGAGTTCACCGTCGAGAGAGGAAAACTCTACATCCTCCAGACCAGGACCGGCAAGAGGTCCGCCCAAGCCGCGGTGAAGGTCGCAGTGGACATGGCCAACGAGGGCCTTATCAGCAAAAAGGCCGCCATTGGCAGGGTAACTCCCGACCAGGTCGAGAGGTTGCTCCACAGCCAGATAGACCCGGGCTACGCACCAGAGGTCCTGACCCAAGGCCTTCCCGCGTCCCCAGGAGCGGCGGTCGGACAGATCGTCTTCGATCCAGACGAGGCGGTAAAGCTCTCGGACAAGGGGGAGGCTGTACTGCTTGTCCGCCCCGAGACCACCCCCGACGACATCCACGGTCTCTACGCCGCGAGAGGCATCCTGACGTCCCGTGGCGGTATGACCAGCCACGCCGCAGTGGTAGCCAGAGGTCTAGGGAAGCCCTGTGTCAGCGGAGCAGAGGACCTGCTTATAGACCTAGAGGGAAAGAGGCTTATCATAGGGGACAGGATCTTTTTCGAGGGAGACGTCCTGACAGTAGACGGCTCCACCGGAAGGGTCATAGAGGGGGCAGTCCCTCTTTCCCTGCCCTCCATATCGGGGGAGCTGGAGACCATACTTGAGTGGTCCGACGAGGTAGCAGCCCTACAGGTGTGGGCCAACGGCGATACCCCTGACGACGCAAAAAGGGCCAGATCCTTCGGAGCCAGGGGAATAGGGTTATGTCGGACCGAGCACATGTTCATGGCTGAGGACCGCTTCCCGGTCATGCAGAGGATGGTCGTCGCCAAGGACCTGGACGATCGAAAGGCAGCTCTCGAGGAGCTCCGTGCCATGCAGAAGGACGACTTTCTGGGCATATTCAGGGAGATGGACGGGCTCCCTGTCATAGTCCGGCTGCTGGATCCGCCGCTTCACGAGTTCCTGCCCAAGGTCTCCGAGCTGGACAAGAGGATAGCCCAGGCGGAGTCGGCGGGCCAGGACTCGTCCGAATACCGGAAGGTCAAGGAGAGGGCTGAAAACCTCAGGGAGGTCAACCCCATGCTCGGGTTCAGAGGATGCCGCCTCGGCATAGTCTATCCCGAGATCTACGAGATGCAGATAAGGGCCATCTTCGACGCCATGTCCGAGCTGACCGACGTGGACCTCAAGGTGGAGATAATGATGCCCCTCGTCCAGACCAAGGGGGAGATGTCCATCCTGAAGGACATGGTCCAATCCATCGCGGGGGAATATAAAGAGGGAAGCCTGAAGTATCTCGTCGGGACCATGATAGAGCTTCCTAGGGCGGCACTCCGGGCGGGAGAGCTGGCGGAGGACGCCCAGTTCTTCAGCTTCGGCACCAACGACCTGACCCAGACTTGCCTCGGCCTATCGAGGGACGACGTCGAGGCTAAGTTCATGAAAGACTACGTTGACAAGGGCATTTTCAAATTGAGCCCGTTCCACGAGCTTGACCGTGACGGCGTAGGGGAGCTTATGTCCATAGCTCTAAAGAGGGGCAGAGAGGTCAGGCCCGATATCTCCGTCGGGATATGCGGTGAGCACGGAGGAAACCCCGAGAGCATCGCCTTCTGTCACTCCATCGGCCTGGACTACGTCAGCTGTTCACCCTTCCGGGTCCCGGTGGCCAGGATATCCGCGGGATGGTCGGCGCTTGGCCTGCTGAAATAAAACGACGAGAGGGGTTTACAACCGTTATCCCCTCTGCTAAAATAACCCTCGCAGCGATAGAGCGGGGTCGTAGCTCAGTTGGTTAGAGTGCCGGCCTGTCACGCCGGAGGTCGCGAGTTCAAGTCTCGTCGGCCCCGCCATATAACTGCATAAGCGGAAGTAGCTCAGGGGTAGAGCACAACCTTGCCAAGGTTGGGGTCGCGGGTTCAAATCCCGTCTTCCGCTCCATAAGAGCTTTTTTGAGCGCCGCGGGGTGGAGCAGTTGGTAGCTCGTCGGGCTCATAACCCGAAGGTCGCAGGTTCGAGTCCTGCCCCCGCAACCAGGTAAGATAAAGCCCCTCCGATTTCGGAGGGGCTTTTTTGTGTATGGTTGGTACATCGCCTGGTAAATAGGTTAAAATACTGATCAAAGGAGGTGTCGCCATGTCTACCGCTAGAGGATTTGGGGTGTACAGGGTAATCAAGGTCAGAATGGATCTCGTTCAGGATGGATCAGTTGATAAGTTACTTCTATACTCTCTTTTGGACGCTGGCTCCATAAGGATATTTCATGGCCGTATGGCGGGGGAGGACGAAAATGACCTCCCTCACGGGGTCAAAACCGCTTGGAGGGACTTTTGCTCCTTCGTCGATTACGACAGGATACCCTTTCCCCTTGACGAAGGAGAAGCTCAACCACAGTCTCCAGCTTCACCACCAGGAGAGGAACAAGTCAGCACCTCGGAGGAGCAAGAGGGGGATCCATCGATTGACTATCAGGAGCAGGTAATTGCCCCTACACCTAAAGAGATACTGCTGCTTCAGGAGCTTAGAAGGGTCCTTGATAAGTGCGGTATCTACGATGTAAGGGAGGAGAACCTGTCAAAGCTGAGACATCTGGAGGAATCCTTTGCCAGTGTTGGGGAGACCCTGTATAGCCAAGGAGCTGTGGCTTTCCTTAAAGTTGAGCCTCTGTCGTTCCTAGACGCTGAGGATCTACTCAAACAGTTTCCCGAGGAGTCGGCGAAGGAGGATTTCTGGGCAAACAGAAAATCGGAAGATACCGGAAAAAGCAGGTCCAAGGTTCCTCCAAAGGCTGTTTTTCCCTGTTTTGCCGTGGTGTCTCCAATAGGGGGAATTCCCGCATCGGACCTTGCCCCTGGTGACACCGTATCCCTGGCTGTCCCGCAGGACAGCCTGCTTTACTCCATAGTGAAA
>JAQUTB010000258.1 GCA_028709985.1 Dethiosulfovibrio sp. | reverse complement strand
TAGCTCGGAGATCACCACCGTCTCGCCCTCCGACAGGCCGGAGATCACCAACGCCCCCTCGCCCTCGGCTCGGTGCATCCTCACATCTCTGTACTCTAGGCGGGAGTTCGAGTCCACCACGTAGACAATACCGTCCCTGACCGACTCCTTCGGTATCGCCATCACCACGGAGGAGGAGGGACAGAATATCCTGACGTTACAGGTTATCCCCGGAACTAACTCCAACCCCTCTTTCGACGTGACATCCTCGACCCGAATTATCAGACCGATCGTCCTGGTTAAGGGGTCAACCGCATGAGATCCCCGATCGAGATGTCCCTTCCAGTTGAAACTGCCTTCTCCGCCCTGAAATATCACGTCCGCCTCGACGATTCCCTTGTCGGACAGGCCGAGGACCTCCATCCGATCCAGGCCTATCTTGACCGGTATCTCCAGTGACGCCACGTCCTCGACCCTCAGGAGCTCCCGTCCCTGGGGGACGAACTGGGATCCCTCCACCGCCACCCCCGCCACCCTTCCGTCGAAGGGAGCGGAGATCACGCAGTGGGCCAGGTCCAGCTTCGCCTTTGAGAGGGCAGCCTCAAGGGACGCCATTTTGGCCTTCAGGGACTCCACTCTGCTGGGCATGAGGGCCAGGGCCGACTCGAGGGTCTGGACCTTCTGCCTCTCGCCGAGGTAGAGCCTTTCGAGCCTGTCCACCTCCGACTGGCTGGTCGAATTTTTCTTCAGTAGTCCCCTGTAGCGTTCCAGATCCTTCTGATACAGGGCAAGGGACTTTTTAGCTATGGAGAGAGACTCCCTCTCATGACGCTCCTGGACGGTCAGGCTTTGGAGTTCCGACTTGGCCTGGTTCAGCGCCGATTCCTGCTGATCCACCGCCAGCTGATACACCTGGTCGTCGACCTTCACCATGACCTCGCCCTCGGACACCAGCTCGCCCTCTTTCAGGCGAGGGTTGACGTAGGAGACCCTGCCGGAGACGTCCGCCACCCCGTGCCATACCCTGGAGGGGGACACAACCCCGTAGCCCGATATCCATGGAGTTCCGTCGTAACGCCGGACCTTCGCGACCCTGACTGGCACGCTTATCTCTCCGTCCAGGACCACCGACGGAGGATCCTCTCGAAGCTTTGCGGCGAAGATCACCGCAGCCACCCCTGCCATTACCGGAAGTAACCACAAAATCCTCTTTATCCTCAAGCCATAACCCCCCTAAAAAACACCTTAAGGACCTTTTCGGCAAAGTCAGATCCTTCCTCGACCAGGTTAGGGCTGAAGCTCCGCACCAGGTCACTCTGAAAACGGTAGAAGTTGACCATCGAGGCCAGACAGTAGCTCATTACCTTGGGGTCTACGTCGCCCCGAAAGACCCCCTGATCTACACCGTCCTTAAACGCCTTTACCAAAAAACCGAACACCCTGGGGAAGACCTCCCTCTGAAGCTCCTCCAGCATAGGGCTTGGGGAGTTCATCTCGTGGTGCAGTATCCTGGCCAGGCAGGGGTTCTCGTCATGGACCCTGGACACCGACCGAGCGTAGTGGGCCACCCTGTCCATCGGCGATAATAGTCCCACCGCAGGATCGTCGAAAAGCCCCTTCACCTCCGAGACGAGCCCCCCTAAGATCTCCCGGTAAAGCCCCTCCTTGCCCCCAAAGTAGTAGGAGATCATCGACACGTTGGTCCCTGCCGCTCTGGCTATCTCCCTGACCGACGTCCCCATGTAGCCCTTTGTGGAGAAAAGCTCCTTGCCTGCCTCTATAAGCACATCCCTTGAACTGTCCATCGTCATCGCCACCTCCTCGGTCAAACGTTTGTTTTATCAATTCCATTTTAAAGCCCCCCTTCTCCGAAAGCAAGGGGGGCTTCGTCGGAACGGTCTCTCCGAGGATCAGCGTTTTTAGAGGTTCCCTGTAATTATAATGAGAATACATCTCACAAGCCACAGATGGTATACCCAGAAGAAGGGATTTTCACGGCTTTCTGGACCAATTACAAAAAAGAGATAGCCGAGCCACCCATCAGGGAGCTCGGCTATCTCTCTACGTCTAAAAGCTTACCACCAAGGACGTAAACGGCTGGTGAGGCTGTCGACCGCATCCCTGGGACCGTGGATCAATATGCCCATGTAATCCAGTTCCTGCTCGTCCATCTCCTCCAAGGTCTGGGACAGTTCGCCGTCTCCAGCGGTGTCCAAGAAGATCGATGGACAGTCCACCACCATGAGCTCGGGGGTCTCTCTGGCCTTGTTCAGGGCCTCCCTCAGCTGGGCGACCTTGCCCTTGAAGACCTCCACTGGGTAGCGAGGCAGCCCTCTGTGACGGACACCGGATCTATCGGTAAGCCATTCCACTCCCATGTGGTCCTCTCCAAAGGCTCCCATGGAGGTGCCAAGATGGGCAGCAACGGTAAGAGCAACCCCTATCTTCAGCTTGGCGTTCAGCACTATAACCGACTTTCTCTCTCTGTAGTCGTAATCCATAGTTCGTCAAATCTCCCCTTTCAAATGTTGCGACGGAGAAAAACCCGCCGTTCCGTCTCCCCACCTGTTCGGGGCCTGTGTCTAGTGTACCAGCTTTTGGGATTTCCTGTGAAAAAAGACGGGGGAAGAGCCACAGCCCCTCCCCCACACTATCAATCTAAAGATATCGAGGGACTGTCCGGGCCAAGGAGGTGAATCGAGACCTCTCCACCGCAGTGATCCCTGACCATCTGAGCCAGTTCCTCCGCCATAAGGGACAGGTCCTCGACGGAGACTGGAGGCATTCCCTCGACGTTTATGGCAACGTCCTCGGTTTCCTCGGTTATCTTGCTCCTGTCGCCGTTCTTCCAACACCAGCCACGGCAGAACACGTCTCCGTTTCCGTCGTCGAAGTAGATCACCTCTCCAGGCTCTGGGTGCTCCACGACATCGGCCTTTCCGAGGGGGACGTAGGATTCGTCCCCTGTGGCAAAGTCGAGTCTAAGGTCTCCTGTGACCACCGACATGTCGTCCCCTCCACAGGGGACCTTGTGCCTTAGGCTGATCACGTTGAAGATGCAGACCAGCTTGTTGACGAAGGGCAGGTCGGTCCCCTTTACGGTGCGTTTTATAAGGTTGGCCACCGAGGGGGGGTATTTGTTGGGGTTTATCCCCAGTGACCTGAACACCTCGACCCAGGAGGCTATCGTGGGGATATCCCTGTGGTCCGAGGACCCCACCTCCTGGCGGACCGCCGACTCGGCCTCGCGGAGCTTGGAAAGGAGGGAAGGATCCTCTCCCCGGTTGTTAGCACCTCTGACCAGGACCACCGCCCTGTGATATCCCTTAAACCTGTCAAAAACGCCGTCGCATATATTTATCTTCATGGCTACCTCCAAATATTTAATCAGAGACATCTCTAAAATACATTTTTGATCTCCCCGAGAATCATTTTTTTAAAGATTCATTTAAAGCAATCCAGCT
>JAQUTB010000257.1 GCA_028709985.1 Dethiosulfovibrio sp. | reverse complement strand
GTACGTTTTACTTCGCATCCAACTACGATCCCTCGGTCGTGCCGGACGATCCATTCACGTCGTTCCTGATGAGCGAGAGGATCCTCGATCTGGGGCTTTTCGCCAGACAAGGGGGGCCGCGATGGCCTATCTAGCGGACGTGCTTGAGGAAGATCCCAGGGCAAAAGGCGAGAGGCTCCGTCAATTGCTCTCGAAGCCTAGGGAGGTCTCCGCCCCTGGCTGGAAGCTCACCATGGACCGGTTCGGCGACGCCTCAGCGGAGCTGAAGTTCTTTCTCCTGAGGGACGGAGAGGTTTCGGAGGTTAGGCCATGAGGATAAGATCCCTTAAAAGCTATGGTCGACATCTGGTGGCGCTTATGGCCCTGTTGGTTATCTTGGGATCCTCTTTGGCATTCTGGAGAGCTTGGATCGTAGCAGGCAGGAATTACGATTCCTCCGTGGTGGATCAGTTCGACTACCTCTCTCTGTTTTTGGACGACAAGCTGAGGGGGTATCAGAAGGCGGTCCAGTTCTGGGGCTTTTCCGGCGTAAGCTTAGAGGCGGAACAGTTTATGATGTCCTTCGCCGAGGTGAGGGGGCTGCTCCTATCCGACCCAAAGGGGACCGTGAGATGGAGCAACCTTCCCTACGTTCAGGGAGGCATGACCATACCTAGGGAGATGCTCTCCGGTAGGTGGGTCCCGTCGTCCATCTTCGGAGACGTATCTTCGCCGGGGCTCATAATATCGGTCCCTATCCCCTCCGGCTGGCTGCTCTGTGAGATAGACAGCTATCGCCTTCTTCAGGGGATAAAGATACGGCCCAGCGACTATACGACTATGGCTCTGGTGACTGGGGGAGGGCAGGTCATATACGGCTGGGAAAGAGGCACTACTATCGTGCCTATGGGCTCGGTGATCCCTAAAGCTCTGCTGGCGGAGCGTCGCCAGTCGATAGATCTCTCCATCGGAAGGGTGAGGGCCTTCTCCAGGATGTTGGTCGGAGGCCTTTATCTGGTTTCGATCTACCCTGAGAGGATACTCTTTCGCGTTTCCGCCGTTCAAGCTGCCTCTGTGGCGCTCATGATAATCCTCGGCTCGAGCCTGTTTCTGGCGATTTTTTTGCGAGGGTACGAAAAGGTGTCCAACTCCTTCGGTCGTTGGGTGCGTTTTTTGTTCGAGGCATCAGCTAGGGTCAGGTCCTGCGACAACTCGCTGGAGATGTCCGAGTATCTGGTGGATTTCGACAGACAAATGGGCTCTTTGACACCGTCCTTCACGGAGGAAGGAGACCTTAGGGACGCCTTCGGGATTCTACTTAGGACCTTAAGCGAGAAGGAAGAGACCTTAATGGCCTACCTCGAGGAGACAAAGGCTATGGAGGACAGCCTGAGGATGAGCAACTCGGACCTTGAGCTCGCCATGGGACAGCTTGAGAACATACTGTGTCTGGCCAACGGAGTGACCGACGGCAGGACCCTCCAGGGGATGGCCTCCAACATGGCGGAAAACCTCAAAAAGACCTTTCGTTGCCGCTACTCGGCCCTTATCGCCCTCAACAGGGGGATCCCTTACGTATGGGGTGAGGCAGGGGTCCGATCCAGCTCTATATCCATCCAGGACCTGGCCTATCAGGGAAAGATGGTCTATACCGCCAGTCAGACCCTTATATTGCCGGTCCCCTTTATGGAAAGGGTCCTTGGCTACGTGGTGATGGAGGGATGTGGCGAGTATTCGCAGGAAAGGGTCAGCGAGGTCCTGAGGCGTTTCGCCCTGACTCTGGGAGGGCTGCTTCACGCGAACGAGCTTCTGACAGAGGTCAGGTCCTCCTTCCACTACTTCGCCCTCAGGATGCAGGCATTTACGGAGATATACCACGAGGAGACAGGCGGGCATATTGCAAGGGTGGGTGAATACGCGGCGTTCATAGCAAGGGAATTGGGTAAGGACGATCCCTACATAGAGGATATCAGGATATACGCCCAGCTTCACGACCTGGGCAAGGTCAGGGTCAGCAGGGAAATACTGACCAAGCCTGGAGCCCTCTCCAAGCCCGAGTTCGAGGAGATGAAGCGCCATGCGCCATATGGAGCTGAGATGCTGGGGGACTCGTCCTGGCTTGAGATGGCCAGGAACATATGTAGATATCATCACGAAAGATGGGATGGTTCGGGCTATCCCCAGGGGCTTTCCGGGGATGATATTCCTTTGGAGGGAAGGATAGTCTCGATCTGCGACGTCTACGACGCCCTTAGAGAGGCCCGGAGCTATAAGCCGGCCTTTACCCATGAGGACGCCTGTAGGATAATTTTGGAGGGAGACGGAAGGGTAATGCCAGGTCACTTTGACCCGATGGTGTTGGATGTATTCAGGAGAAACTGCGACTTTTTTGGGGAGATCCACAATTCAATCGCTGACCACCATCAGGTGGACCAGAGGTCGGTATAAGGAGGTTGTTCAATGTACTCTTTCGAGAAGGGACAGAGGGCCCTTAACCCTTATATAGCTGGGGCTATCACAGGGGTCCTGTCCGTGGTGTCGGTGTTTTTGACTGGAAAGTTTTTCGGGGCCTCGACGACTTTTGCCAGGTTAGGGGCCGCGGTCTACGGTGCGGTGGCCCCTGAGAGGGCCGTGACGTTGGAGTATTTTATCAAATATCCATTTAAGGCCGACTGGCAATTTCTGTTCTTGATAGGGATATTCCTGGGGGCCCTTCTCTCCTCAACCTTGAACGGAACCTTCTTTATCGAGGGGGTCCCGGAGCTTTGGAGGGAGAAGTTCGGCGCTAGGCTTTGGCCCAGGCTTTCGATCGCTTTCCTCGGTGGAATCGTGGCGGCCTTCGGCGCGAGGATGGCAGGGGGCTGTCCGTCCGGCCACGGACTCAGCGGCCTGATGCAGCTGTCCGTCAGCGGTGTCGTCTCTCTGGTGGCCTTCTTCATAGGAGGGGTAGCCATGGCCAGGATCATATACGGGAGGAGTTGATCTGATGTTCGTGTCAATTATGGCCCTGGCGACTGGGCTTATATTCGGTTTTCTGATGCAGAGGGCTGAGGTCCTGCGCTACGACCGTCAGCTTGGGGCTCTCCTCTTGGAGGACATGACCATAGTGAAATTCATGCTGTCCGCGGTATGCACCGGCATGGTCGGCGTCCAGGTCCTCCACCAGATGGGTATGATCTCTCTGTCGGTCAAGTCGGCGGTAATAGGGACCAACCTGATCGGAGGCGTCATATTTGGCCTGGGGTGGGCCATGCTTGGATACTGCCCAGGGACCGCCATAGGAGCCCTCGGCGAGGGGCGAGTTGACGCTCTGGCCGGCATAGCTGGGATGGTCGTCGGGGCGATAATGTTTGCCGAGCTTTATCCCTTCACCAAGCTATCCATATTTGCCTGGGGAGATATGGGCAAAATAACCCTTCCGTCCTACACCGGGACGAGCCCATGGCTGTGGATAGCTGGATCGTTGCTACTGGCCGTGGGCCTTGCGATGCTTTTCGAAAG
>JAQUTB010000256.1 GCA_028709985.1 Dethiosulfovibrio sp. | reverse complement strand
CCTTGGCCCGAGGCCATATCAAAATCCTCCTCCTCGACCATCTTCCTGATGCGCTGGATCTCCTCTCCGTAGAGGGTCGCCTTGCCGAAGGCCAGTTTAAGTCCGTTCATGTCCTTTGGATTGTGGCTGCCTGTTATCATTACCCCACCGTTAAGATCGTGGTGGAACAGGCTCCAGTAAAGCAGAGGGCTGGTCACGACTCCAATGTCCAGGACGTCCACCCCCGTCTCCCTCAGCCCCTGGATGACGTCTTGGCTTATCCTGCTGGTCGATTGACGGACGTCCCCTCCTACGGATGCCTTCGTTATTCCCTGTCTTTTCAGATAGGTCCCGTAAGCCCTGGCTATAGCCAGGACGTTGGGAGAGGAGAGGTCCGTATCTGCCATGCCTCTTATGTCGTATTCCCTGAATATATTCGATGGGACTGTCATAGGCTGTCACTCCTTATCCTTTGTTTTTGATATCCTTACACCATAGTATAGTGCAGTTAATAGGCCTTCGTCGATAGGGAGGGCTAAAAGGAGAACTTTTGTTGGGAGGTTTTTATGATTAACTCTTTTTTTATAGTCTTACCCCTTGGGACGGTTATGGCTGTAGGATGGTTCCTAAGAAGAAAGAACCTTGTGACCGAGGTAGGCTTGGAGGACATGAACAGGCTGTTGTACTGGGTCGCGATGCCAGCGATTCTGTTTCGCTCTACCATCAAGGTAGACCCAGAGCTTTTCTCCAACGTCCCCTTCATGTGCGCCGTCTACAGCGTCTTCGCGATACTGCCATTTATCTCCTGGTGGCTTGCCAAGATGAGAGGCCTTCCAGTGAAAAAGCTGGCCGTGTCCGTATTGACCTCCGTCAGGGGAAACAACGTCTTCATGGGACTTCCAGCCGTCACCATCGCCTTAGGAGAGGCGGGACTTGAGAGCTATGGTATCTATCTTGCTCTCTCCCTCGTGGTGTACCAGATTATATCCATCTCCATGGGGCAGTTTGCCCTCTCTGGGGAGCTGTCCATTAGCTCTTTCAAGCAGGTCTTTGGTAGGCTGATCAGAAATCCAATGCTTCTCTCCTGTCTTCTGGGAGTTGCTGGGGCTTTTGGAGGTTTCGGGGCCATACCTCACTGGATCGATCAGACTTTGGTCATATTGGGCAACGTAGGAAGCGGTGTGGCCCTGATGGCCCTCGGAGCGTCATTGGTCCTCAATGATCTGGTGTCCTCCATTCGACAGGTCTGGAGCGATCTCATAGTCAGGCTAATACTGTCCCCTCTGCTGACTTTGTTGGCCTTTCAGCTCTTTCCCGTCGATCCCATGCTGGTCAAGACCTCCGTCCTGGTCGCGGCCATGCCAGCTGCCGTTAACAACTTTGTCCTGGCCAAAGGCATGGGGATGGACGGAGATTATGCCGGCAAGGTAGTCGTCACGTCCACAGTCTGTTCCGTCCTCACCATAACCCTCTGGCTATCGGTCATGGGGGCGTGACCCCGTTTTTTTGGTATGATAGTAAAGGTAACGGGGGGTATCACTTTTAGGGGGAGGGGTTTCTATGGTGGAGAAGGTCGACGGCGGTAGGATCCTGATGGTCCTGTCTTTTTCCCTTTTTTGCTGCATGATGGGCGTCGGTGTCATCAGCCCGGTTTTGCCTCTATATGCGGTCAAATTAGGTGCTAGCGGGACCCTGCTGGGACTGATCTTCAGCGCTTTTTCCGTTTCTCGAATGGGGTGTACTCTGTTCTCAGGGTCTTTGGCGGATAGGTTTAACAGAAAAAAGCTCATGGTCTTCGGGCTCTCTATCTACACCATATCGTCCTTGGCCTACCTTTTCGTCGACTCGGCCTGGCATATGGTCGCGATCAGATTCTTCAACGGTATGGGATCCGCCTTCGTGGTCCCAGTCGCCATGTCCATTGGCTCGGACGTGGTTACCCCAGGAGAGGAGGGGCATTTTTTCGGGTCCCTACAGATGGCCCTCTTTTCGGGCATAGGAGCTGGACCTCTAGTCAGCGGACTTCTGACCGACTGGCTGGGAGTGCAGGCCCCGTTCCTGGTCATGACCGCTATGACTATGGTCGCCTTGTTAGGGATATTCCTGTTTCTTCCGTCCGGCATAAGGTCCTCCGTGGTCGATATCGAGGAGGGTGAGATGGCGGCGTATCGTTTTCTGCTCTCCGATGGTATATTGCTCAGAGTGTACGCATTCCAGTTCGCAACGGCCCTCGGTCGAGGTGCCATGCTGATGTTCGTGCCTCTCTTGGCTACGGAGATGGGTATGTCCTTTATGGAGATAGGGGCAATACTTTCAGCTGTATCCATCTCGACCGCTCTATGTCAGAAGACTTCTGGAGAGCTTGCCGACCGTTATCCCAAGAACAGACTTGTCCTGATAGGAGGGGCAGCTTCCGCTTTAACCATGTTCGCTCTCCCTCATCTGGGGTCTTTTCCACTGCTTCTCATGGGAGGACTGGCCTTTGGGCTGGGCTCGGGGATGGGATCCCCTTCCGCCGCGTCCATGGCGTCCATAAGGGGCAAAGGATTTGGTTCAGGCAGGACGATGGGGCTTTATAACATATCGTTCGGTCTCGGGATGATATTGGGTCCCCTGTTAGCCGGTTATCTAAGGGATATGGCCGTGTTGTCCTCCCCCTTTGTCCCTATCGGCTGTGTCCTGTTGGCGGTAACCTACCTTTTCCTGAGGGACAGCGAATTTGTCTCTCTGGAGATCAAGCCCTGTGGCGATGGGCTTTGTTCCAGAAACAGATGAAATGAATAGGGGTGACGATTTTGGATAAAAAATACCTTATGGGCGTCGACGTGGGAACCAGCGAGACCAAGGGGGTCCTGGTGGATTTTTCCGGAAATGTGATCTCCTCAGCCTCCAACCCCCATGACCTGATAATCCCCAGACAGGGTTGGGCAGAGCACGATCCAGAGGTGTCCTGGTGGGGAGGCTTAAAGTCGGTTGTCAGATCACTCCTCCAGAGCAGCGGTGTCTCTCCCGATTCGATAGCCTCCTTCGGATGTAGCACCATCGCTCCCTGTATGGTTCCCATGGACGAAAAGGGGGTGGCCCTCAGAAACGCCGTTCTCTACGGCATAGACACCAGGGCCACAGAGGAGATAGCGGAATTAAACTCATCCATAGGGGAGGGGGAGATATTTTCCCGCTGCGGCAACTCCCTGTCGTCTCAGTCCGTAGGCCCAAAGATACTCTGGCTCAGAAAGAACGAGCCTGAGATCTACGAAAAGGCCTATAAGATAGGCACAGGGAGCACTTACCTGGTGGCCAGGCTCACAGGGGAGTGGTGGATCGACCACTACACGGCCTGTAACTACGTTCCGTGCTACGACGTGGCCTCTCAGGGATGGGCCGAGGACCTGTGCTCCTCCGTCGTCGATCTGGCTAAGCTTCCATCCATAGGCTGGACCTCCCAGATCGCAGGTTACGTAACAGAGGACGCTGCCAGGGAGACTGGCCTAGCGGTAGGGACTCCCG
>JAQUTB010000255.1 GCA_028709985.1 Dethiosulfovibrio sp. | reverse complement strand
GGTTCAGCACCTCCTCCGGCAGGCCAGGGGTGGCGAAAAGCTGTCTCCTGGTGTTGCCTATATATCTCTCCATCAAAAGGGCAAGCCCCTCGAACACCCTGGATATGAGGGGATTTTTCGCCCCCTCCACCACCGACATATGAAGCAGCGAGTCCCACCTTGCTCCGTCTTCCTCTGGGGATCGGTCAACCCTCTCAAGTTCCACAAGACACTTTCTAATCTTATCCAGGTCCGACCGGTCCATCCTCTTGGCCGCGAGCCCCGCCGCCGGTATCTCCACCAACTTTCTCGTCTCCATGAGATGGTCCATGGTTCGGTCGGGCCAGAGCATCACCGCCGAAAGGGAGAGGTCGAAAGACGCGCCTCTAGGGACCATAAAGACGCCCTCTCTCCCCCTGATCTCCACGATACCCATTCCCTCCATGGTGACCAGTGCCTCTCTAAGGGAGCCCCTGCTGACCTCAAGCTCTTGGGCGAAATCCCTCTCCGAGGGCAGCTTGCCCGATATAAACCGTCCCTGCCGGGACATCTCCATAATCCTCTCTATTAGGGCCTTTCTCTTGCTTTCCATCGTCGACGCTCTCCCTTCAAAAATCCCTGTTAGGTGTCCCTAAAAACTCGCACTTGAGTCCCCTCGGAGAGACCGTTCCGCCTGCGCCCTTGTCTCGCCCAGGCGTATACTCGACCTGCCTGTTTCGTACGAACCGCCTCGGAGGGCACGTCCTGTGCCCCCTCGGCTTGGGGCGACGTCCTGTCGCCCCATTCGTACTCAAAGGCGGCAGGTCGAGTATACGGGCTCGAAGGGGCTACGTCGGAACGATCTCTCCGAGGGGTAGATTTTTTAGAGGTTCCCTATTGTCAAGGAAAAACCATTCTACTATAATGTCCTCAACTTTGGTAGTACCATTGGTCCTACCAATAGAAGGGGAGGAATAAGGATGAAGAGGTTTTTTGTGTTGCTTTTAGGGGTGGCTATGTCCATAGCCATGGTTTCCGTCGGTTTCGCCAAGGCCAGGACCATAAAGCTGGCCCACGTGGTCAACGAGCAGGACGCCTTTCACGTGTGCGCCCTGAAGTTTAAGGAGGTCGTGGAACAAGGCAGCGACGGTAGTCTTAAAGTCACCGTGTTCCCCAACGCCAAACTGGGGGACGAGAGGACGCTCCTTGAGAGCCTCAGAATGGGAGTCGTGGACGCCGCCATAATCACCGGTGGCCCTATAGTGAACTTTATGCCCCGCTTTGGGGTGTTCGATCTGCCCTTCCTTTTCAGGGACCCAGCCCACGCTTACGCCGTGCTGGACGGCCCCATCGGCCAGGGACTTCTGGACGAGATGGAGGGATTCGGCTGGAAGGGCCTCGCCTACGGCGAGAGAGGGTTTAGAAACCTCACCAACAGCGTCAGGCCCGTGTCGGTTCCAGACGACGTAAAGGGGCTCAAGATCAGGCTTATGCAGAACCCCATCTACGTGGATACCTTCAAAGAGCTCGGTGCCAACGCCGTGCCGATGGCCTGGACCGAGGCCCTTACCGCACTTCAACAGAAGACCATCGACGGCCAGGAGAACCCTCTTAACGTCATAGTGTCGTTCAAGCTCTACGAGAGCCAGAAACATCTGTCTCTCACCAGACACGCCTACGCCCCTAACGTGATTATGATGAGCATGGCGACCTGGAAAAAGCTTACCCCCGAGGAGCAGAACGTCGTCCTTGAGGGAGCTAGGGCCGGAGCTAAGGCCAACAGGGATCTGGACAACGAAAAGGAAGAGGAGTGGATGGCCTTTTTGAGGGATCAGGGCATGGAGATAGTCGAGCCAGACCTGGCGGCCTTCAGAAACGCCGTGGCCCCTGTGTACGAAAAGTACGGAGATCAGTTCGGAGAGGGCACCGTTCAGGCCATACTGGACACCAAGTAAAATGGCTTTGCTGCGTAGGCTCAGCTTTAACGTCAACCGTATCTGTGAGGTGACCCTTTTTTCCCTCATGGTATTTATGGTTGGCCTGACCGTGGCCCAGATCCTATGTCGGGTGTTCTTTCAGGCCCTGGTCTGGTCCGAGGAGCTGGTCCGGTTTTCCCTGGTCGCAGCGTCGCTGGTAGGGGCCTCTGTGGCCTTCTACAGGGGAAGCCATATCTCCATATCCTTTTTGACCGATAGGCTTCCCTCTGGCCTTCGCCTTGCGGTGCAGGTGGCGATGAGGCTTGGGGCGGTGGCGTTTTTCGTCGTGGTGGCCTGGTACGGCTGGGTCCTGATGGGGACCGAGGCCTTCCAGACCACCCCGGCTCTGGGCATCTCCATGAGGTGGGTTTACGCTATGTACCCGTTGTTTGGGGCGGTCGTGATACTCCATCTTGTAGCTGGATTTGCCGATCTGATGGGGGGTGAACGCTGATGGGCGCGGTTCTGGCAGGTGCTTTTTTCCTGTTGATGGCCCTCGGTATGCCCATAGGGCTGGCGGTTGGGATAGCCTCTTTGGTGGTCCTTGTGATGGATGGCCTCCCTCTCCAGATGGTCCCTCAGATGATGTTCACAGGCAACAACTCCTTTGCCCTGGTGGCGGTCCCCTTCTTCATCCTGGCGGGTGATATCCTGGCCAAAGGGGGGATCTCCGAGAGGATAGTCGCCTTCGCCGAGGCGTCTTTGGGCAGGATAAAGGGCGGTCTTTCCATCGTTTCCATCGTGGCGTCTATGTTTATAGCCGCCATATCGGGCTCAGGGGCTGCCACCACCGCCGCTGTGGGGTCGGCACTGTTGCCGGACCTGAAGGAGAAGGGGTACGACCTGGATTTTTCCTCCGCCCTCATAGCCGCATCTGGGACCATCGGGGTGGTTATACCCCCCAGCGTCCCAATGGTGCTCTACGCCGTGATAGCCGGCGAGTCTGTGGCAAAGCTCTTTATGGGAGGCTTCGTTCCCGGTTTTCTCATGGGACTGGGGCTCATAGTCTTCGCGCTGGCTGTGGCTAAAAGGAGGAACTATCCGTCATCACCGGAGGTCTCAAAGGAGGAGAGATCCCGTCGCTTTAGGGCCTCTACATGGGGTCTCATGACCCCTGTGATAATACTGGGAGGCATCTTCTCCGGCTTCTTCACTCCCTCCGAGGCGGCGGCAATAGCGGTGGTCTACTCCCTGTTCGTGGCCTTTTTCATATACAGGTCCATGACATGGGATAAATTCTATAAGTTGGTCGTTGGGGCTGGGGTGACTTCGTCGCTCATAATGTTCATCATAGCCACCTCCCAGCTCTTCGGTTGGGGGCTTGCCTTCTACGAGGTTCCAGAGGCGGTTGCAGGGGCGTTGCTGGGCTTCGCCGGTGGCAGCAAGGCCATGGTCTACTTCACCATAGTGGTGGTGGTCCTGTTGGCGGGAATGGTAATGGAGACGTCGTCGGCCCTCATAATACTGACACCTATATTCCTGCCGACTGTGATACAGCTCGGAGGGGACCTGATACACTTCGGGGTCATATTGGCGGTAGGGCTTGCCATAGGGATGGCGACGCC
>JAQUTB010000003.1:3856-16443 GCA_028709985.1 Dethiosulfovibrio sp. | reverse complement strand
GGGCTCTCCTCGAGGCTTCGTCAGGGGATAGCCAGGGGAGTGAGCACCATCATGCTTGGTGGGGTGATAGCCATAGGATCCGGTCAGTCCGGTCCAGGCAAGGTATCCATATCCTCCTGGGACCTGTCCAATAAAGAGGAGATTCACGAGGTGGCTAGCATCTCGGAGATGTTGGGCCTGCCTGAGAGATAATACCCGGTTTACCGGTGAAACGAGAAAAGAGGGGGCAAAAGCCCCCTCTTTTCTCGTTTCGATTGACATGGACTTTCCGTTTCTTTAGACTCATCCTAGCGGGACTCGGGATGAGACGATATACTCAGAGATCGTGTCCAATCAGTGGGATATTCTTCAAAGGGAGGTAGAGCCGTGAACGTTTTGGGAAAACGCCGTGGTATGTCTGTAGGTTTTCAGGTGGCGTCCGTAGTCGGGATAATGATCGCCTTGCTTTTGGCCGTCGTGGTGGGAGTGGCGTCGGTGAGGGCAGGTAGGATGTTGGAGCGGACCATAGACGACGGAGGGCTTGGCTTCGTGGAAAGCCTTCAGGTCGGCGTTTCTCAGGAGATAGGGGCTTTGAGAGGCGCGAACCAGTCCTTCGTCAACGTCATCGTCCAAAGGCTGGAGGGCAAGAGGATTTTCGCAAACGAGGATCTCATTCAGGTTGGGGATAAAAAGGTCAATAAGATCTTCGTGATGGACAACGGTCTACACCCCATAACGGGAGATCAGACCATGGTCGAGGGATGGAGCGAGGCTATGGGTTCCCATTTCTCCGTTTTCCAGGTCACGGACGAAGGTCTGGTTCGGGTCGCCACGACCCTGACGGACAAAGAGGGCAACCTTCTCCTAGGCGGTGTCTTTGGCGTTGACAGCCCTGTCTACAGGAACGCTGTCAAGGATAGAGGGTTTTTCGAGGACATAGTATGGCTCGGTGGAGAACCCTACGCTGGATGTTACAGGGGAGTTCCTGACGTGGACGGAAACATACGTATGGTCATCTTCTCCGGCACGTCCCTGACCCCCGTCGCCGATAGAATACTCAAGGCTCGCCTGGGAGAGGGCAGTTATGGCATAGTGATGGACGGAGAAGGGGCCATAGTCTCCCATCCCAAGGTGGAGGCCGGGGTCTACATGAAAGACAGCGCTCCATCCCTGTGGGAGGCCTGTCTGGAATCAGGGGTGTTCTCCTCTCAATCCCCGGTATCGTTGGAATACGTCTTTAACGGAAGGCACTCGAGGGGGTACATCCAGAGGATAGACGGGACTCCTTGGTTCGTCATGGTCGTGGTTAACGCCGACTTAGCCATGGCTCCGGTCAGCGCCATGAAGAGAGGGTTGTTGCTTTGGACCTTACCTCTGGCTGTATTAGGTCTCTTGGCCCTGACTCTGATAGTCATCAAGCTGGTCTCTCCCCTTAAGAACGTCGTGTCTGTTGCGGACCGCATCGCCCAGGGCGATCTTTCCGTGAAAGTCGCGGCCAGGGGGGACAGTGTAAACGAGATAGATCGGGTTATGGTGGCCTTCGGCCGCATTTTGGAGGAATACCGTCAGCTGGTAAAAAAGGTCAATGTCATGAACGAACAGTTTGCCTCTGGATCCAAGGTAATGAGTGATATCGCCTCCGACGTCCATGATGCTCTTGACGCGGTTGAGGGGGCATCCAAAACTGTGGCGGACATGGTGGACTCAATAGCGTCCTCCGCCGAGGAGACCAACGCTGGTGTGGAGGAGGTATCCTCTGGCGTCTCCAGCTCCACCCAGGTGGTGACCGAGCTGAGCGAGAAAGCCAACTCTGTGTCGGAAAACGCCAAGCAGGGACGCAAGGCCGTGGACGAAGTGTCCTCCGGGACGACCAGGGCCGGTGAGGCGACCTCCAGGGTTATGGGGGCCATGGCCGAGCTGGAGGGCTCTGTCAGCGGTATCACCGGCTTCGTCAATACCATAGTCACCATAGCGGACCAGACCAATCTCCTGGCTCTCAACGCTGCCATAGAGGCAGCCAGGGCAGGGGAGGCTGGCAGGGGCTTTGCCGTCGTCGCGGAGGAGGTCAGAAAACTGGCTGAGGAGAGCAACAACGCCGCCTCCAGCATCAAAAACGTCATAGACAAGGTGCAGCAGGATATGGCTGTAGCAGCAAAGGACACCAAAGACGCTGGGGCCATGATGGATGACCTGCTTAGAAGGGCCGACCAGGCCGCCGTCGAGATAAGACAGGCAGCGGAGGGGGTTGCCGCCATGGCTGAGGGTATCCAGTCCATCGCAGCTGCTTCCGAGGAACAGTCGGCCAGCACGCAGGAGATAGCGAGGGCGGTCGACTCCATCGCGTCTATGCTCAACAACGGAAGTGAGTCGGCGAAGGAGATGAAACTGGCCGCTGATAGGATGGGAGCTAAGCTGGAGGAGCTCCGAAAGGTGAGAGAGGGGCAGGACAAGAGATTGATCGAGCTGAGGGAGATGACCTCGGGCTACGTTCTCGAATCCGACAGAGGGCTAGCCAAGGTTTGATTTTTGCCGATATAGAAGGGAATGGTGTATGTGAGTTCTTTGTGGAGGGCCTCAGAGCTGGGGCAGAGCATCTGGTGTGATTTTATAAGCAGGGAGCTGCTGGACTCGGGTGGGCTTCTGGAGATGATCTCCCAGGGGGTCAGAGGCGTGACGTCCAATCCCGCCATATTCAAGAAGGCCATAGGTGAGGGAGTGGAGTACGACGGTCCTATTTCAGCTTTTTCAAAGGCCGGTCTGTCGGTGGAGGATATCTACCAGGAGCTGGCCATAGAGGACGTCGGTAGAGCCGCTGATATCCTGTTGCCGGTGTTTCAGGCCACAGGTGGTCTGGATGGGTACGTCAGCCTGGAGGTGGACCCTCGATTGGCGGACGACGTAGATGGCACTGTGGTTCAGGCGGTCAAGCTGAGGGGGCTTCTGGGTCGCCCAAACGTCATGATAAAGATACCGGCCACGGAGGCAGGGATGGCCGCCATAGAGGAGGCCACCGCCATGGGCATATCGGTGAACGCCACTTTGATATTCTCCGTCGATCAGTCCGAGAGGGTTAACTTAGCCTACATAAACGGCCTGGAGAGGAGACTCGAAAGGGGAGAGGACCTGTCCTCGATAAGGTCCGTAGCCTCCCTGTTCGTGAGTCGACTCGACTCGGCACTGGATCCGGTCCTCATGGAAAAGGGGCTCTCCGACGTTATGGGACACTGCGGCGTCGACAACGCCAGGCTGGCCTACTCCGGCTGGAGAGATCTGTTCTCCTCCTCCAGGTGGGGCGATCTCGTCGCTAAAGGGGCCTCTCCTCAGAGGATGCTTTGGGCCAGTACCGGAACCAAGAGCGAGGCCTACAGGGATACCTTCTACGTGGAGGAGCTGATGGGGCCTGATACGGTTAACACCGTCCCTCCTGCCACGATGGAGGCGTTTATGGACCACGGGGTTGTGGAGGACCGGATAGGGCTTGACCTGGACGGGGCGTCGTCCCGAAGGGCCTCTATGGCCGAGTCTGGGATAGACCTGGACCAGGTGACCTCACGGCTTATGGATCAGGGAGTCCAAGCCTTCATCCAGGCCTTCGACGATCTCATGAGGGCCATAGAGGCCAAGGCATCCTTGAGTTAGAGGGGAGATGATGTTGGTTTGAAGATTTCTACAAAATTGACCGGCGGTTTCCTGCTGGTCGCAGCTATCTGCGGTATAGTCGGGATAGCCGGCTACAGGGGACTGGGAAAGGTCTCCGACGTTGTAGAGGAGCTTGCAACTGTCAGGATGGAGGGTATGAACATAATCTCCCTGGTCCACTCCGAGCAGCTGAAGATCGCTGAGGACGGGGCTCAGCTGATCCAGGAGGGACTTCCTCCTGACCGTCGTCTGGCCCTTTACGGCGATATCTTCGATAGATTCGGCAAGGCAGAATCCCTCATCGGTAGGTTCTCCGCTCTGCCTAAGTCGGAGGCTGAGGCCCAGGCCTGGGATGCCTTCGCCCCGGCTTGGCGGTCGTGGAAGGACGGAGTTGACGGATTTTTGGCCCTCTGCGGAAACATGGACGAGCTGGGCATAGACAGCCCGACCCTTTTTAAGGCCCAGCTGGCGGTTCTTCTGTCAAAACACGAGGACTGGGTGATAAAACTCAGCGAGGCCATAGTTACTCAGACCAGCTTTACGGGCCAACTGGATAACTCAAAGTGTGATTTGGGGGTGTTCTTGGCCGGTTTTGACTCGCCCAATGCAAAGCTTAAAGAGATATTCAAGCTCATGTCCATACAGCACGAGAAGATCCATAAGGGCGCGGTCTTTATCAACAAGCTGGTTCAACAAAAGGGCACTATTTCCGACGAGATGCTCAGGGAGAGGCTTGAAATGGCCTACGTCAGCCGAGTCCTGTCGCCCCTTTCGGTCATGAGGAGGCTTTTCAAAAACGCCACAGACGTGGCGGATCAGTCGGTCGCTATATACGGAAAGATGGCCGATTTCTATCGAGGGGATATGTCCATAGCTCAGGAGTCGGTGGCCTCCGCCATGGAGCAGGTTATATCGGTCAACCAGAAGGAGACGATTGCCTCGGTCAAATCCGGAAGGGACGTGGCTTCTGGGGCTATGAAGGCCTCCTCCGTGGCGGTACTGGTCGGAGTGGTGCTGGCTCTGTCCCTTGGCCTATTCCTCTCGAGGAGCGTCACGTCTCCCATAAAATCGGTTATTCGCTTCGCCGAGAGGGGCAGGGACGGAGACCTAACAGTGGACAGATCGGACTTTAACGTGGGCAGTTCCGGTGAGATGTCCGCCATGGCCGAGGCCCTGTCGGAGATGATGGGGCGTCAGAGGGACGTCGTTAGACAGATCCTGGACAGGTCTGGACAGTTCTCCGACGGAGCTGGAACCCTGGCTGCCCTGGCGGAGGAGATGAACGCCTCCATGACCGAGGTCCAAAACGCAGTGGACAAGGTGGCGGAGCTTGCCGAGGCGGGAGCTGCTTCGCTGCAGCAGTCCTCGGCAGGTATAGAGGAGATAGCCGCAGGTTCTGAGAGGGCGGCTAAGTCCGCTCAGGACGCCGCCGCTGCTGGAGAGAGCTCCAGGCGTAGCACAAACGACGCGGTGGGCGAGATGGCCAGGACCATAGACGACGTCCAGGGTCTTGGCGATCAGACCGCCAAGACCAAGGCCAATATCTCGGACCTGGCGACATCGGTGGAGTCCATAGTCAAGTTCGTCAGCACTATAACGACCATAGCGGACCAGACCAATCTTCTTGCCTTGAACGCTGCCATAGAGGCGGCCAGGGCGGGGGAGGCAGGTAGAGGCTTCGCGGTGGTGGCTGAGGAGGTCAGGAAGTTGGCAGAGGAGTCCGCCAAGGCCGCCCAGGAGGTCGAGAAGCTGATAGACAGCCTAATAGATAAGGCCCATAACTCGGTTACAGTGGCGGAGGAGACTGAGACCATGGTGGACGCAGTGGTATCTCGGGCCGAAAAAGCCAGGGAGAAGCTGGGCTCCGTCCTCGAGCAGGTCGACAGGGCCGCGGAGGCCATAGGTGAGATAGCCCAGGTTGCCGAGTCTCAGTCCAAGTCCAGCCAGGAGATGGCCTCGGCCATAGAGTCGGTGTCTCGGACGATAGTGGACGTGTCGGACATGATGGACAACGTCAGGACCGCCACGGACGAGACCGCCAGGGCATCGGGAGGGGTGTCCGACGAGGCCCAGCTGATGTCAGCTCGGTCCGATGAGCTGGTGGACCTGGTGAAGGCCTTTAAAGTAAACAGGGAGGGCTCTGGCCTGGCCCCTGTGGAGCGCTCATAGAATGTCCTCCCTGGTCCTGGGCGGGGTAGCCGTCTTCGCTGGAAGCGTCGTCCAGGGTTGCGCGGGTTTTGCCTTTTCCTTGGTTGCCGCCCCTTTTTTGCTGTTCTTCCTGCCCCAAGAGGTGGTTATCCCCATGTTGGTCCTGGTCAGTTTGGGACTCAACCTGATGGTGCTGAAGGACTGCGGTTCGTCTTTGGACTTCAAAAAGGTTCTGCCTATACTGGCAGGAGGGATAATCTCCCTTCCTGTCGGTATATGGGTGTTGACCGCCATGGATCCTCGGTCCTTCAGGCTCTTCGTGGGAGGGTTCATAGTTCTGGTGTCCTTGGTTATGCTGTCTGGATGGAGAAAACCCCTTCCCTACAGGCTCTGGGCGTTGCTGCCGATAGGGCTGTTCAGCGGGGTTCTTAACGGCAGCCTCTCCATGAGTGGGCCTCCGGTGGTGCTTTTTCTGTCGAACCAGGGGGTGGACAAGGACGAGTTCAGGGCGAACCTGGCGGCGTATTTTCTGTCGTTGAACCTGGCGACGATAGCCCTCTACATCTACAAGGGGGTCCTTACGGGCCAGGTGACGTTGATTACTTTGTCCTACGCTCCGGTGCTTTTGATCGGGACGTGGTTAGGCATCAAGGCCTCTCGGTTGTTGCCGGAGAGGGTCTTTCGGAGGATGACTTTGCTCTTGATCGCGGCAACCGGCCTGGTCATGATAATCTCCAATATCTAGGGGGGCATCTCTAAAAACGCTGACCCTCGGAGAGATCGTTCCGACTAAGCCCCTTCGAGCCCGTATACTCGACATGCCGTCGTGTAGTACGAATGGGGCGACAGGACGTCGCCCCAAGCCGAGGGGGCACAGGACGTGCCCTCCGAGGCGGTTCGTACGGAACAGGCAGGTCGAGTATACGCCCGGGCGAGACAGGGCGCAGGCGGAACGATCTCTCCGAGGGGACTTAAAAGTGAGTTTTTACAGGTCATCTAGGTAAAAAAAAGGGGCAGGACGGGGTTTTTGTCCCCGCCCTGCCTCTTATTCGTCTTGGTCGTTTCCATCGGAGGGCCTGACTTGGCTCTCCCTGAATATCCTCACCTTTTGTATCCTCTGTCCCGATAGCTTTGCTACCTGGAACCTGAAGACCTCCCAGGACGTCTCCGCTCCCGGCTCAGGAAGGGTCTTGAAGCTCTCCAGAAGCCATCCGCTCAGTGTAGTGGACTCGGTGTCAGGTATGTCCTGATATTTGAGGAAGTTCTCGAAAAGTTGCCTCAGGTAGATGTCCCCGTTGGCCATATAGACGTTTTCCTCTATCTTGGTGACGTTTTCCTTTATGTCGTCGTGTTCGTCGTAGAGCTCTCCCACAAGCTCCTCCAGGAGGTCCTCCAGAGTGACTATGCCAGATGTCCCGCCGTACTCGTCCAGCACCACCGCCATGTGTGTGTGGCTGGACTTGAGTATCTTCAGGCTGTCCATCAGGCTGGCGCTTCCCGCTATGAGTATGGGACGTCTCATGAGCTTTTTGATGTCAGGCTTTTCCCCTGCTATGACCGACGCGAGGTAGTCCTTTTCGTAGAGAATCCCGACGATGTTGTCGATAGAGCCCTGATAGACCGGAACCCTAGAGTAGTGGTTCGCCAGTATCAGCCCTGTCACGGTGGATGGGTCGTCCTCGACATCTATGGCGAACAGGTCCACCCGAGGGGTCTGTACCTCCCATACCTCCAGACCGTTGAAGTTCACCGAGTTCTCCACTAGCTCTCTCTCCGAGACCGGAAGCTCGCCCTCCGCGCCCATGGTCTCCACTATACCGAGAAGCTCGTCGTGGGTGACGCTTGGGATAGGCTCCATCCCCCCTCTGCCCTTTCTCATGGCCATGGTCACCTTGGTCGTGAACCAGCATATGGGGTTGAGGATCCTGACGAACAGTTGGACCATCGGGGCTACGAATAGGGCAAACGAGTCGGCTCTGTCCTTGACCAGCGCCTTGGGCATTATCTCGCCGAAGAGGATGATCAGTATGGTCATGAGCACTGTGGCGTAGACTGCCCCTATGGGTCCGAACATAGCGGTCAAGACCGCGGTCGCTATGGACGTGATGAGGATGTCAACTATGTTGCCGCCTATTAGGATTGCCGATATGGTCCTGTTATAGTCCTTTGCCAGTTCCATGGCGGTCTGCGCGCCGGGACGGTCCTCCTCGATCAGGCGTCTCAGCCTGATTTTATTGACGCTGGAGTATGCCGTGTCGCTTGCTGAGAAGAAAGCCGATAGGGCGAAGAGTATCCCAAAGGCCACGATAAAGCTGAATATTGTTCCACCTGCCATTTAGTTACCTCCGGTTTTGACGCTTTTTGATGTCGTCCATTATGACACAAAAAGGCGGTTCCGGGGGCTATCTTTCCCTCTCTGGCTCTATCGTATCCTCTTCTTTACCTTCGTAATTTGCCCTGTAACGGGGTTCTATCTCCTGCCTCATGTCCAAGAAGGCCTCAACCGTCTTTGGGCAGAACTGTTTTCCCGATAGGGAGGCTATCTCGTCGAATCCCCACGATATGGGCCTAGACTTTTTGTAGGGCCTTGGGGTGACTATTACGTCGAAACAGTCCGCCACGGTGACGATTCTCCCCTCTAGGGCTATTTCATCGCCTTTGAGACCCCTGGGATACCCCTTGCCGTCCCATCTCTCGTGGTGGCTTAGAGCGATGGTGGCTGCGGTTTTGAGGACTCCAGAGGAAAAACGATTGAGAAGTTTCCACCCGTACACAGTGTGCTCCTTCATTACCTCCCATTCCCGGTCTGTCAGCTTGTCCGGTTTTAGGAGTATGGAGTCTGGAACCCCTATCTTGCCCAGGTCGTGCAGTGGGGCGGCCAACCCTATGGCCACCACCTCGTCCCCGGGCTCTCCCATATGCTTTGCCAGGAGTCCCGATAGCCATCCAACTCTGGCCGTGTGCTCGTAGGTCTGGTTGTCCCTCATCTTCGCCACGAGGTTCAATGTCCCTAGAAGGTCGGAGAGGAGGCTCTCGTTTTTCTCCACCATGCGTTCCATGGAGGAGCCGTCTTTGACCGATACGTCGCTGAGGCTCTCCATCTGGGACGCAAATTTGTTTCGATACCGATAAAAACCCGAGGCCTTGAGGGCCAGATCCAGCCTGGTCGATAGCTGGCCCTGATTTACGGGCTTGTTGAGATAGTCGTCCGCTCCGGCGTGGACCGCTTTACGGATCGTGTCGTTTGAGTCGTCGGACGTGAGGACCATTATCACCGCCGGTATCTCCAGCGATCTTATCTGCCTCGTCGCCTCTATTCCGTCCATTATAGGCATCACCACGTCCATGAGGACTATGTCGATCCGGGATTCCCTTGAGGCTATCTGCACCGCTTCGAGGCCGTTGGACGCCTGGATCGTTTCGTGTCCCATATTGCCTATCCCCTTGGAAAGGACCGCTCTGGTTATGGGATCGTCGTCCACTATCAGTACCTTAGCCATACCTATCGCCTCCATTCCCCCGCGAGCAAGATTTTGACCAGGTTATCCAGGCCGGAGGTTAGGTCTATATCCAGAAGCCTGATGTCATCGATGCTACCGCTCAGGGATTTTATCGCCATCGATCTGCATATATCCGCCATAGAAGGGCTACCTAGTGAATAGAGAGCTTCCCCTAGCCTTGAAGACGACTCCTCTATTTTAGCCATGTCTCCTTCCTCGATGGCCTGTTTCAGGCCTTTTTGCATCGAAGGGAGGGCGTTGAGGAAGTCCCTTATGACTCCCTCCAGCAGATCGACGTGGTTTCCGGCCATCTCGGTGAGTTTGGAGAATTTCTCACGGTCCAGTATGGCCCATGGAGAAGGAGGAGAGGCGACTTTTTTCTTGGAGAGGGGGAGACGGCGGTTCTTTCGCCTGACCGTGCTGACTTTGACCCTTTTATCCCCCCCGTTTGCCTGATCTTCGTCCGGGCCCTGTGAGAGGGATAGATTTTCGCTCTTTTCCGTGAGATTCGAGACCCTGTCCCTGTAGGAGGAGATCCTTCCGATGTAGAGCGATATCCTTTTGAGCAAGACGACATTGATCTTCTCCGCCTGCGTTAGCTTCAGGAGTATCTCTTGTCTTCCAAGCCTGACCTGGGCCAACCATATCCAGGTTATCACCAGGATCATGGAAAGGAGCGCGATCAAGATTGTAGTAGCGTCGACCCTCACGTCGTTTAAGACCTTTTCCTCCGGAGCCACCAGATACAGGTATAAAGGGGTGTTTGGTATATCCGACTTAGCGACAAGTAAACGCTTCTTGCCGTCCTTATAGGACAGAATCTCCGGCCCTTGGCTTCCCTCCATGGCCTGAAACAACCAGGAGGTCCATCGGCTGTCCTGAAAGGGACTGACCACCTTTTGGCCGTTTTTTGTCGTCATGAAAACCCTGTCCCAGGGCAGGTCCTGTTGAGAGGTCCTTATCCTGGCCATCAGGTCGGATGGCAGTATCCAGAGGACTATCTGAGCCTCGTACCTGCCCTTGTAGAAGAAAGGTCGGGATATGACCAGCCTTGGGGATCCCTCCTCCCATTCGGTGGTCATCCTGCCCCTTTCGTCCAGGGTATAGCGATATTTCGACCAGTCTATAGGGGCGTTTATGGTCGAAGGAGCGACCGCTAGGGGACGCCCTCCGTCCAGTATTACGGCTATCCTGCTGTAAACCGGGCTGTCCTGATATGTCGTGTTATGGAGCTTCCTTTTCAGGAGATCGTGGATGTTCTCCTGTGCCGCCATAAGCCCGTATTGAGAGGACATCCCTAGGTCTCTGCCCTGAAAGTAGGACGTCAATTCCCTGCTGCTAGCTATGTCCTCTCCGTCCTGGTTTCTCTCGAAGATCACGTAGCTCATCAGGGCCGCGAGATGGTCTGCTCTGTTGGAAAAATCCTTCAACACCTGGGTCCTGACCGATTTTTGTCTCTGATGGTTTATGGATGCGACGGCGAAAACGAGGACTACCAGCCCCATACAGGATATGGCCAGGAGGGCCCTCTTTAGGCCCTTAAACCGATCCGGCATGGCCTATCTGCTCCCCTCCAGGAAAGATGGAAAATGCAGAAACAGGGAGGGATAGTATTTCTCCACCATATTCCTGTATTCACCGCTCGCGATGAGCTGTCCGTAAAAGGCCTCGAACTCGGACAGTAGATCCTTGTCATCCAACGAAAAGGCCACGGCCATATCCTGTTTTTGCGATATGGGACCCAGGACCTTTATCCTCCCCTGCCAATGGGACAGGGCGACCAATACGTCAGGGACGTCCAGTATGATAAGGTCTGATACCCCTCCTAACATGGCTGGAACTAGGTCGCTGGTATCCCCCTTAAAAGCGACGATTCTCGCCCCTTTGTCCCCCAGGCCGTATAGATTTGGATCTAGGCAGGTTCGCTCTACTCCCATCACGGTCATCCCACGGACCATGTCGGAGGTCTTTCTTCTATCCTCGGGCATATATCCACAGGGCTCGATGGGTCTCTGTGGGTGGTCGTAGGGCGATAGCAGCCATACCTGAGTCGGGAATGTGGGAGAGGAGAAGGCCAGCACGCTCTTACGCCATTCCAGCACTGTGAGACCTGAGGCTATGACGTCACCCATTATCGGACGATTTGCCCCGGGTACCGCTATGTCGCCCGATATCGATATATCCCTTCCTATCAGGTCCGGTATCACGTCCTCCCAGTTGCTCTCGACATACCGGTAAGAGACCCCCAGATATTGGGCGAACCTCTCCATAAGCTCTACGTCCAGGCCGTCGCCCGAGCCTGTGACGAACCTGGCGTAGGGGACTCCCAGATGCCGAATTTCCCCTCTATCCAGGATTTCCTGAAGGGTCCCCGCCCGACAGGGGCGGATAGACAGGGAAAACAATAGGATGGTCCATAAAGTCAGACGAAAGAAACTTTTTTTCAACGTGATCCCCTCCCCTGGAGTGATTATACAGGCCAAAGGTGGATAATATCAAAAAAGAGGCCCCTGAGGGCCTCTTTTTAAACTCCTATCTCGGACACTGGGTCCTGATCGTTCAGGTTTCTTCCGCCTGAGACTATAAGTCTGTCTCCTGGCGAGAGACCCTCGACTACCTCTATCCTGCCGTCGGACACCACTCCTGTTTTAACCTCTATCCTGTGGGCCTTGCCTTCCTTGCTGACCATGACCCAATGGATTTGCCCGTCGGTCTGGACCGATTCGGCCGGTATCATTATGGCGTTCTTTAGCTCCTTTTCGACTATGAACACCCTGGCGAACATGCCTGGCTTCAGATCTCCTGGGTTGTCCATGGCTACCTCGACCTGGGTTGTCCTGGTGCTCACGTCCACGAAGGGGCGGACCCTGTATACCTGCCCACTGACCTTGAGTTCCCCTATGGTCACGGTCGCGGCCATGCCGTTCTCTATCAGCTTGGCGTGGGCCTCCGTTGCCTGGATCACGGCCTTTAGCTTGGTGGTGTCCGCTATCTGGGCTAGGGCGGTCTGGGTCGTTATCATCTCTCCCGGAGTGCGGTTGTAGTCGTTGACTATGGTCCCAGGTATCGATGCCTTCAGTGTGTATTCGGACAGGTCTACCTGGAGCCTTTTAAGGTTGGCCTGGTACTGGCGAACCTGGGCCATGTTCAGGTCCACCGCCGCCTTTGTGGTCCTGTAGGCGGTTTCCTTGGCGTCGAGCTGCTGCTGGGTGGAGAATCCCTCCTTCACCAGCCTCTTATATCGGTCTCTCTCCCTCTGGGCGTTCTCAAGCTCCGCCATGGCCTGGGCCACCTGTGCCTGGGCCACGGCTATCTGTGCCT